>JAYPSS010000169.1:0-3174 GCA_038133115.1 Flavobacteriaceae bacterium
CCCGCTTGAATAGCATAAGCCTTTTCAACACCTTTAAATCCTAACGCAGCGTCTTCCAGATCTTTTAATCGTTGAATGTAACTGTCTAGTACTTGCCTTCTTGCACCAGGTCTTGCACCTGAAATGGCATCGCAAACTTGGATAATTGGTGACAGCAAACTCGTCATCTCAATTTCATCGTGGTGAGCTCCAATAGCGTTACAAACTTCTTTATGCTCACCATATTTTTCAGCCCATTGCATACCCAAAATCGCGTGTGGAGTTTCAATATCAACCTCAGCCATTGGAACCTTTCCAATGTCATGAAGTAGACCAGCACGCTTAGCTAATTTCGGGTTGAGTCCCAATTCAGCCGCCATTACGCCACAAAGCTTTGCAACCTCTCTGGAGTGTTGTAATAGATTTTGACCGTAAGAGGAACGATACTTCATTCTTCCGACTGCCTTGATGAGTTCTGGATGCAAACCATGAATACCTAAGTCGATTACGGTTCGTTTACCAATCTCAACAATCTCCTCATTGATTTGAGATTCTGTTTTCTTCACAACCTCCTCAATACGTGCTGGGTGAATTCGACCATCAGTCACTAAACGGTGCAGCGACAAGCGTGCAATCTCTCTACGTACACTGTCGAAACACGAAAGGATAATTGCCTCAGGGGTATCATCAACAATGATCTCCACTCCAGTAGCCGCCTCAATAGCACGGATATTTCTACCCTCTCTACCAATTATTCTACCCTTCACGTCATCGGATTCAAGATTAAAAACAGAAACGCAATTTTCAACGGCTTCTTCGGTTCCAATTCGCTGAATCGTCTTAATAACAACTTTTCGAGCCTCTTGTTGAGCAGTCATCTTAGCTTCTTCAACGGCGTTTTGGATGAATACCATAGCATCAGTCTTAGCCTGGTCCTTCAGTGAGCTCACCAATTCGGCTTTAGCGTCATCTGCGGATAATCCCGAAATCACTTCGAGTTGCTTCACCTGGTTTTGGTGCATCTTTTCGATCTCTTGTTCTTTGCGCTCTATTCGCTCTATTCGACCTTCAATCTCCTTTAATTCTTTCTCTAACTGCTCGTTGAGCACTCTATTTTTCTTAAGTTCTGAGCCTACTTGTGATTCCTTATCACGAATACGCTTTTCAGCCTCAGCCATTTTCTTGTCCTTGGCTAAAATGACTTTTTCATGCTCAGCTTTTAACTCTAAGAATTTCTCCTTGGCTTGAAAAATCTTATCCTTTTTAATTTGTTCAGCATCCTTTTCAGCCCCTTTTAAAATTGATTTAGCCTCCTTCTGAGCACTTACTAGAGCTGCTGCTCCTTTGCGTTTTTGAAGCAATATGGTGATTCCATAACCAGCTAATAAGCCCGCTACTGCACCAATTATCACATTTATTATTGAATCCATGGTCTTAATTTATATTAATAAAAAACCCGCATTGAAGGTCTTGTACAAACTCCGTTAAGTACAAGTTTAGAGCTATCCTACTACTTGAAAATCTCGGACTCGCGAGCACGATCGTGCAATAGGTCATCACTCTTTAGAAATTAATCTTCGTTGAGTTTGTCAAAAAATAAACAATGCGGGTAATCTTACTCCTTTATCACTACTGATTCAATTCTGAATCAATGGTTTGTACAAGTAAATTTAGACGAGAAATACTGTCGTTGATCTGTTGTTGAAGACCTGACCGCTGATTTGAAGAATTAGCAAACTGTAAAGCGCACATGGCCAATACATCTTGCTTATCACTCACTGCGTAGCTCTTCTCGAACTCTTTTACCATTTGCTGCACGCTATTAGCGGCCTGTCTTAGACCCTCCTCTTGCGAGGCAGCTATTGAAAGTGGATAGACCCGATCGGCAATAGATACTTTTATTTTTTGCTTTTCGCTCATCCCACTTTTTGTATTAATCAAGCGTGTCTATACACGACTGTATTTCTTTGACTAGACGATCAATTTTATTTTCTACGTCTGTTTTGTCTAAAGGATTACCCTCATCACTTGCACTTCTATTGGCTTCTTGCAGTTTTTTCTGAGAAATCCCAAGGGCTTCTTCTTTAACAAGAAGGGCTCTTTTCAACTGCTCAATTTCTAACCTTAAAGCCTGATTTTCTGATCGCTGGTAGTTGAGACGTTCAATTAATAATTGAACTCTATCCTCAACCGCACCCAATGTTTCAAAAAAGGTATTCATAAAGTACAGGCGATTTTAACAAAGGTAATCAAGTATCGTTGGCAAAGCAATATTTAACTTTGATTGGATTTGTATTTTTTGGTAATAACACCTTTATTCGTGAATATGTCTCGGATTTTTTCAAGAATTCTTTTTAGCATTATTTTAACTACCTGTATTTCAATTTCTTATGCGCAGGATAGTTTGCGATTGAAAACCGGGTTGAATTTAAAAGAACATCCGCCATTAGAAATTCCACTACGCTATTCAGGAACCTATGGTGAATTAAGACCCAATCATTTTCATGCGGGGGTAGATCTAAAAACTCAAGGAAGAGAAGGATTTCCTGTATACGCGGTCGAGGACGGATTTTTATCTCGAATTAAAGTAGACACGGGGAGTTATGGAAAAGTGATTTACCTAGATCATCCTGAATTGAATAAAACCACCGTTTACGCTCACCTCAATCGATTTAGTCCTAAAATCCAAAGCTACATTAAGGGGGAACAGTACCTTCACCAAACCTATGAGATTCAACGTTATCTAAGACCCACTCAAATTCCCGTAAAAAAAGGAGAAATTATCGGTTACTCGGGAAACACCGGAAATTCGTTTGGGCCTCACTTACATTTTGAAGTACGGGATAGAGCATCAGAAGAACCGATGAATCCTCTTCAATTTGGCTTAGAAGCTATAGACAACGATCCTCCTACCATTCAAGGGTTCTACTTATATGAGTCTGAAGAACCACAAGTAGTGACCACCCTTGAAAATCGAACCATGATCACTTTAAAAACCGTTAAAGAGCGAATCCACTACTCGGCAACAGATACGATTAGCGTTCAGGGGTATTACAGTTTTGGAATACAATCCTTCGACCGACTTGACCTATCTTCAAATAAGAATGGATGGTATCGATTAGCGCTAAAGCGTAATGATAGTCTCATTTCTGAACTAACTATTGATCGATTCAATTTCACTGAAAACCCATTGAT
>JAYPSS010000170.1:0-3150 GCA_038133115.1 Flavobacteriaceae bacterium
TGCACACCATCAAAAGTTCCTATCGTTAAAACGGTAGGAGCATTGTCATGGTAATTATCTACCTTATCAATGACTTTCATTCGCTCGCCTTCAGGATAAATTAAGTGTTGTTAAAGGTATTCATAGTTCTTGAAAGTCCTGTAAATACAAAGCTTTCAATCGCTTTAGCTGATTGTTCTAGTCTTTCTTGAAGCTTCAATTGTTCTTCTTCTGACCAACCACCCAAAACAAAGTCTACTTGTCTTCCCTGTTCAAAGGCGTTTCCGATACCGAATCTGAATCTAGGATAATTGGGAGTGTTCAATCTAGATTGTATGTCTTTTAAGCCATTATGCCCTCCATCAGATCCCTTTGGTTTGATTCTCAGTGTTCCGAAAGGGAGATTTAAGTCGTCGGTTACAATAAGTAGTTCATCTAATCCTATCTTTTCTTGTTGCATATGATAGGCGACCGCTTTACCGCTTAGGTTCATATAGGTGTTTGGCTTTAGAAGAAAGCAGGTTCTTCCTTTATAACTAGCCTTGGCCATACTGCCGTGTTTCACCTCCTCAAAATTCGCTTCGAGCCTTTTTGCAACTTGATCCATAATTTCAAAGCCAATATTGTGACGAGTGCCCTCATATTTAGCTCCGATATTACCTAATCCTACAATTAAAAACTTCTTCATCTTCTTTTAAGGTCAGTTACAAAATTAGGATAAAAAAAGACCGCCGTCAGCATGCGCTGGCGGCGGGTATTTATAGAATACTGAAAATTCAATCTATTCTGCTGCAGGAGCTTCTGCCTCTCCGCCTTCAGCGCCTTCAGCACCTTCTTCAGTTTCTTCTTCATCTTCGTCATCAACAGCGGTACGAGAAGTTTTAACCTGAACGATAGTGGTGTTATCAGGGTGTAGGAAAGTGTAATCATCAGAAAGAACATTTATTACTGAAATGTTACCCCCGATTCTAAGCTTAGAAATATCTACATTGATTACATCAGGAAGGTTGGCAGGTAGTGCTTTAATTGTAAGCTTGCGCTTTCTAAACATTAAACGTCCACCATTTCTAACCCCAGGAGAGCTTCCTTGAAGTCTAACAGGGATTTGCATAGTAACTGGCTTATCTTCAAATAATTGATAGAAGTCAATGTGAAGAATTCGGTCAGTTACTGGGTGAAATTGAATGTCTTGCAGTACTGCTTCATACTTTTCACCACCTAGCTCAATTACCACTGTGTGCGCATTTGGCGTATACACGAGGTTTTTGAAGCTTTTTTCTTCTGCTGAAAAGTGGATAGGTGCTTCTCCTCCGTATAATACGCAAGGAACCATTTCAGCATTACGTAAGGCCTTAGTAGCTACTTTGCCTACGCTTTCTCTTTTTGATCCGTTAATAGTAATTGATTGCATTGTATAAAAAAATTAAAGTACAAACTTAGATGAGATTGAGGTGTTCGTATGCACACGATGCATAACATCTGCGAATAATTCAGCACAACTCAATACCTTGATTTTAGAGCTTGGGTGCTCTTTTGAAATAGAATCGGTAATAATCAGTTCGGTGAGCTTCGAATTTTCGATTCTCTCATAGGCGTTACCCGATAAAAGACCATGTGTGGTAATCGCACGAACACTTAAAGCTCCTCTCTCAACCATGAGGTCGGCTGCCTTGGTTAAGGTGCCCGCAGTATCTACCATATCATCGACTAGCACTACGTTTTTCCCTTGAACTTCCCCAATGAGTTCCATGTGAGAAATCACATTGGCTTTTTCTCTTTGCTTGTAGCAAATTACTACATCAGATTCGAGTGCCTTTGAATAGGTATAAGCACGCTTTGATCCACCCATATCTGGGGATGCGATACAAAGATTAGGAAGGTTTAGTTGTTTTAAATGAGGTAAGAAGATAGTAGATGCAAATAGGTGGTCCACCGGTTTCTCGAAGAATCCCTGAATCTGATCGGCATGCAGGTCCATGGTGATGATTCGAGTTGCTCCGGCAGTTTCAAGCATTTTTGCAACTAGTTTGGCAGCAATGGGTACGCGCGGCTTGTCTTTTCGGTCTTGACGAGCCCAACCGTAATAAGGTAATACGGCGGTGATATGTCTAGCTGAAGCGCGTTTAGCGGCGTCTAGCATTAACAACATTTCCATCAAATTATCAGAGCTAGGATTGGTTGATCCTATTATAAAAACTCGAGTTCCTCGAATCGATTCTTCGAAGCTGGGCTGGTATTCTCCGTCTGAATAACGTGAAAAATTCACCTTACCTAAAGGCTGACCATACGCCTTGGCAATGTGCTCGGCTAACGGCATGCTTTGGGTACAAGCAAAGATTTTCGGTGTTAATTCGGTGACAGCCATCTAAATACCTTTGTTTAAAAGGATTGCAAATGTAGTTAAATTATTCAGCTGACTCCTAACCTTAAGCGAAAAATCAGCTCTGTAAAGTGAATTTATTTCTTAGCTTTGCTCCGCATTTTGCCTTGGTGGCGGAATTGGTAGACGCGCTGGATTCAAAATCCAGTTTCTTCGGAAGTGTGGGTTCGATCCCCACCCAAGGTACATAAAGGTGTTTAAGGCAGTTGATTTAACTGCCTTTTTTATTTTAAGAATCTATTCTAGACCAGGTTTGATCGGCATCGAGCCGGTAGCTTCCTTCAAAGTCAAATTGACATTCTTCAGGGGATAGAATCGATAGGAATAGCCCGCGCTCTGGATGGTGATATAGGTGATAGGTTTTTCCGATGACCGGCTCAAATTTGAAAGAAGCCTGATAAACCTTCTGATTATCCTCTAATTCTTTCATCATTTTTTGATAGGCGGTTTTGAGCTCATCAATTCTCGCTTGAAACCTTGCATTGACACTATGTGCGCCTTTTTGTTTCCATCCGGTGAGGTCGGTTGGTTCTATTACTGGAGCAGAAACTGAAGTCGAGTACGGTTTCAGAAACGCATCGAACTGTTCTGAATCTTCATTGTATACTACTGAATCGGGCTTTTTATTTTTATTCAAAATGACGAGTGATTTTCTTTGAAAGAGGGTCAGTAGTCGAATAGTAGTAGTCAATCAGTTTACGATCTGGACCCACTAAATATTTTTGAAAATTCCATTTAACAGAACTGCTTTTAATTCCGTTTTCATTGGCATCTGTAAGCCATTTGTATAG
>JAYPSS010000171.1:0-3103 GCA_038133115.1 Flavobacteriaceae bacterium
TGTTAGTGACCCCTCTAACTTTATCCGAATCGAAGAATTGTTTAAAAAACAAGAACTAGAACGCGTAATTAAGGCTTACCGTTTTGACGATTCCCAAACATTGGAGGCAATGAAACATCTTTTCAAGGAGTACGGATATGTCGCCGATCCTCATGGGGCTATTGGCTACTTAGGCTTAGAAGCTGACACTATTAATTCTTCTTCAGAAGTCGGTATTTTTCTTGAAACCGCTCATCCCGTGAAGTTCGATGGAGCAGTGAAAAAGGCTATCGACAAGGATGTGGTGGAGCCCGAGAGTGTAAAACGATTACGCTCTCTTGAAAAAGTTTCGAAAAAAATAGAATCATATACTGATCTCAAAGACTTATTAAGCAGTAATTAATCGCTAATTTTAGACAAAATTTAGTGATGAAGAAAACTGCACTTTACGATAAGCATGTGGCCTTAGGTGCCAAAATGGTTGAATTCGCCGGATTCCAAATGCCGGTTTCTTATGAAGGTATTCAATTAGAACACAAAGCAGTAAGAGAAAATGCTGGTGTCTTTGATGTATCGCATATGGGCGAATTTTTTATCGAAGGCCCAAAAGCTCAAGAATTACTAAATCGCGTATGTAGTAACGATACTGCAAAACTCAAAGTTGGTGCTGCCCAGTACAACTACTTTCCGAATTACAATGATGGAATTGTTGACGATTTAATCGTTTATAAAATAGATGAAGAGAAATTCATGCTAGTGGTGAATGCCTCTAACATTGAAAAAGACTGGGCTCATATTAGTATTGAAAATAAAGCTATTGGTGCGTCACTTAGAAATGAGTCTGACAACTATTCACTTCTCGCAGTTCAAGGACCCAAAGCAGCTCAAATACTTCAATCCTTTACCTCATATGATCTAAGCAGTGTCCCTTTTTATCATTTTATTGATGGGTCTCTTTCAAATATCAATGATCTAATTATTTCAGCGACTGGGTATACAGGATCCGGAGGCTTTGAGATCTATTGTAAAAATGATACCATCGATGCACTCTGGGACCTGATTATAGAAGCGGGGATTAAACCGATAGGTCTTGCCGCAAGAGACACCTTACGTTTAGAAATGGGTTACTGTCTCTATGGTAATGATATTGATGAGACTACCCATCCGATCGAAGCAGGTCTAGGTTGGGTAACTAAATTCAATCATGATTTCATCAATAAAGAGAAGATTGAGAAAGCCAAAGAACAAGGGGTCGCTAATCGATTGGTCGGTTTTAAGATGATTGACAAAGGAATTCCAAGACACGACTATGAAATCTGCGATGAAGAAGGCACAAGGATCGGACGAGTAACCTCAGGTACCAGTTCTCCTTCTTTAGGCTATGGTATTGGTTTGGGTTATGTAACCACCAATAAAGCAGAGGCTGGTTCCAAAGTATTTATTCAGGTACGTAAGAAATCCTTAGAGGCTGAGGTAGTTAAACTGCCCTTTTACAAGGCTTGATGAATAAACATCGGATATTAATTCTAGGGGGTAGTGGCTTCATTGGCCAGAAACTCTACAAAGAATTATGTCCTTTCATCGATACCTACGCTACCTTTTGTCATCATCAAGAATTCGAAAACAATCATCGATACTTCTCCTTTGATGTGAGTGAAGACGATGTTGTACCCCTATTAAATGAGGTTAAGCCCACCCAAATCATCTCGCTACTTAGAGGACCTTATCCACATTTAGTATTAACTCATAAGCACATTATTGAATGGCTAAGCAGTCATAAATCTCAAATTATATTTATGAGTTCTGCGAATGTTTTCGATGCGTATACTCAGTTTCCGAATTATGAAAATGACAAGACCCTTTCGGTGAGTCCACAAGGAAAATATCAAATCCAGATTGAAAACAGCCTAATGAAATTACCCGAACGCAAATGGACCATTCTGCGCGTTCCAATGATCTTCGGAAATCAGTCTCCTCGCCTGCAAGAATTAAAATCCCAGATCCTCCAAGGTGAAGCCATAGAGGTATTCCCAAACTTATCGTTGAATGTAACTTTTGCAGACAAATTAGCGCAGCAGATTCATTACATCATCAACCGAAACAAGAAAGGAATACTTCATCTAGGCAGTAGAAATCTTTGCTTACATGAAGACTTTATTCGCAGCTTAATTGATCAACTTGGCAACTTTCACCCGACCTTAAAGCGAGTATATACCACCAATGACATCCGTTACTCCGCTGTAATTGCCAAAGACAGACCCCTGCCTAAGTACCTTCAATTCGACGTTAATGATGTGATAAGGCATCATCACTCTATTTAAAGGATTGGCAATTTTATTACTTTTGTTTTCGAAATAAAATCACCGAAATGGGAAGAGCGTTTGAATTTAGAAAGGCTAGAAAAATGAAGCGTTGGGCAGCAATGTCTAAAGCCTTTACTCGAATTGGAAAGGATATTGTGATTGCTGTAAAAGAAGGTGGACCAGACCCCGACAGTAATGCCAAACTACGTGCGGTCATCCAAAATGCAAAGGCGGCAAATATGCCTAAGGATAATGTAGAAAGAGCCATCAAACGAGCTACAGATAAAAACTTAGGTGATTTTAAAGAGATCTTATACGAAGGATATGGCCCTCACGGTATTGCCGTACTCATCGAAACAGCTACTGATAATTCAACGCGTACGGTCGCGAATATTCGCAGCTACTTCAATAAATGCAATGGGAGCTTAGGCACCTCAGGATCTGTTGAATTCATGTTCGATCATACCTGTAATTTTCAAATTTCAGCAGAAGGAATTGATCCTGAAGAGTTAGAGCTTGATCTGATCGATCACGGTGTAGAAGAGGTCTTTCAAGATGAAGACACACTGATGATCTACGCTCCTTTTGAAGCTTTTGGTGCATTACAAAAAGAACTCGAAAATCGCGGAATCGAAATTCGATCTTCGGGTTTTGAACGAATTCCGCAGGTAACGAAAGAGCTTACAGAAGAACAAGTTGCTGACATCGAAAAACTACTCGAAAAAATCGAGGAAGACGACGATGTTCAGAACGTGTACCACACTATGAAAGAATAGGAAGAACCTCGAGTAATTCCTTAGCATCTGAAAGCGTCAAAAAGT
>JAYPSS010000172.1:0-3098 GCA_038133115.1 Flavobacteriaceae bacterium
ATGCTTGATGCGGCTGTTTATTACTCGACTCTTGACGATGCCTTGATTCGACGTAATACCACGTTAAATGGACAAAGCCAGCTCCTGTTTAGAGATGAGCTTAGTCTGCTTCAGTCGATTCAAAATGCGGCTTCTGCTGAGGTAGCTGGGATCGAATGGAGCATTTTTGGTTATTTGAGCAGAAAAGTGAGTTACCGAATTTTAGGAACCTATACCAGCGGAGAAGAAATCGATGATACAGGTGCATCTAGTCCATTGCGTCATGCACCGCCTTTTTTTAGCAATACTCAATTGCGCTATGTGAATGGTTCTTTTCAGTTCATCTTAGAATCAGAATATAACGCCGAGGTGTCTGCTGAAGATCTTCCAGCTTCTGAATCGTCTAAGGCGTATATGTACGCACTTGATTCGAATGGAAATCCTTATAGCCCAAGCTGGCATGCGGTTCATTTAAGATTGCGTCAGCAATGGAAGCGTTGGCAGTGTTCGGTTGCAATAGAAAATATCTTCGATCGTCGCTATCGTCCTTTTGCCTCTGGGATTAGTGCCCCAGGCAGACAGTTGGTTGTAGCGTTTCAAACTATCCGCTAGAGGTTACCAATTTGTGACTCAATTCCTTACTTTTGCTTTCTTTAAAAAGAAGCGGCCAAGGTGAGTAGTAAATTTAACGAATACAAGCAGTTAGACCTTAGTAAGATAGGAGAAGAAGTTCTTTCGTATTGGAAGTCAGAAGCTATTTTTGAGAAAAGCATTTCTGAACGAGAAGGAGCAGAAAGCTATGTCTTTTTTGAAGGGCCTCCCTCGGCTAATGGTATGCCGGGTATTCACCACGTAATGGCTCGTACCATTAAGGATATCTATCCTCGATATAAAACGATGAAAGGCTTTCAAGTGAAGCGCAAGGCAGGATGGGACACCCATGGCCTACCCGTCGAGTTAGGTGTTGAGAAAGAGTTAGGTATCACTAAGGAGGCTATCGGTAAAACGATTAGTATCGCTGAGTATAACGAGGCATGTAAGCGTGCGGTTATGAAGTATACCGACGTATGGAATTCGCTTACGGAGCAGATCGGATACTGGGTGGATATGCAAGATCCGTACATCACTTATACTCCCAAATACATGGAGTCTGTCTGGTGGCTACTCAAACAGATTTATGATAAGGGTCTTCTTTACAAAGGCTATACGATACAACCTTATTCGCCTAAGGCAGGAACAGGTTTAAGTTCTCATGAGCTCAATCAGCCCGGAACCTATCAGGATGTGACTGACACGACCATTACTGCTCAGTTTAAGGCCATTAAAGAAACCTTACCAGAAAATATCGTGTCACTTTCAAAAGAGACGGTTTATTTCTTGGCATGGACCACCACCCCTTGGACATTACCTTCAAACACCGCGCTTACTGTTGGCCCAAAGATTAGTTATTCGCTGATCAGAACGTTCAATCAATATACGTTTGAACCTATAGAAGTAGTCATCGCCGATGCGCTTATTGAAAAGCAGTTCGGAAAAAAATACGAGCGAGTCAACGAAGAAAGTGAACTGTCAGCCTATGATTCTGGAGCCAAGAAAATACCTTATTTGGTACTTGGAAATTGCACAGGTAAAGAGCTAGAAAATGCTCGTTATGAGCAGCTTCTTGACTATGTATTACCTTATGATGCTCCTGAAAATGCTTTCAGAGTGATCCTCGGGGATTTCGTAACCACTGAGGATGGTACGGGTATTGTTCATACTGCACCTACTTTTGGTGCGGATGATGCCAATGCGGCACGTGCGGCAAACCCACCAGTTCCCGCAATGCTAGTTCAGGATGAAAATGGGAATTTGGTTCCGCTAGTTGACCTTGAAGGTAAATTTAGACCTGAGGTTGGGCCTTATGCGGGCAAATACGTAAAGAATGCCTACTACGATGTCGAGCCTGAGAAATCGGTAGACGTTGAAATTGCTATTCAATTGAAAACCGAGAATAAGGCTTTTAAAGTAGAGAAATACGTCCACTCTTATCCGAACTGTTGGAGAACGGACAAGCCGATCTTATACTATCCGCTCGATTCGTGGTTTATCAAAGCAACTGCGGTGAAGGATCGCATGTACGAGCTAAATCAAGAAATCAACTGGAAACCAAAAGCGACCGGCACCGGGCGTTTCGGAAATTGGCTTGCCAATGCTAATGACTGGAACTTGTCTCGATCTCGCTACTGGGGAATTCCCCTTCCTATTTGGAGAACCGAAGATGGATCAGAGGAACGAATAATAGGTTCTGTAGCTGAATTGAAAGAGGCTATTGCTGAATCAGTGAGTGCAGGGCTCATGAAAGAAAACCCATTTGCTTCTTTCGATCCGACAGACATGAGCGAAGCTAATTACGCTCAGATCGATCTGCATAAACACGTGGTAGATACCATCGTACTTTGTTCATCGAGTGGTGCTCCTATGCGGCGGGAGTCTGATCTCATTGATGTTTGGTTCGATAGTGGTTCGATGCCTTATGCTCAGTGGCACTATCCGTTTGAGAATAAGGAATTGGTTGATAATGAGGTTGCTTATCCGGCAGACTTCATCGCCGAAGGAGTAGATCAGACTAGAGGATGGTTCTATACCCTTCACGCTATTTCAACCCTAGTGTTCGATAAAATTGCTTATAAGAATGTGGTTTCGAACGGATTGGTACTCGACAAGAACGGTAAAAAAATGTCGAAGCGTTTAGGAAACGCAATCGATCCTTTTGAAACGATAAAGGAGTATGGACCGGACGCAACGCGTTGGTACATGATCAACAATGCCAACCCCTGGGATAACCTCAAGTTTGACCTTGAAGGAGTCGCTGAGGTTAAGCGAAAATTCTTTGGAACCCTTTACAATACCTATTCTTTCTTTGCGCTTTATGCCAATATTGATGGTTTTACAGGTGAAGAAGAGCAAATTCCTGTTTCAAATCGTCCGGAACTCGATCGTTGGATCCTATCTGAATTAAACACCTTAATCAAGGAAGTAGACGACTGTTTTGAACAATATGATGCCACCCGTGCTACCCGACTCATTTCTGATTTTGTTCAAGAGAATCTGAGTAACTGGTATGTTCGTCTAGGTCG
>JAYPSS010000173.1:0-2945 GCA_038133115.1 Flavobacteriaceae bacterium
TGGCGATCTCTTCGGCTACCAGATCTGGCGGATAGTTTTCTTCTACCGACGAGCTCCTCGTTGAAAAGGTAAGGTTGAGCGATTCGAGAAAAGCTTTACGTCTAGGAGATTGTGATCCTAGAACTAATTTTTTGGCTTTACGCGCTAGTAATTGTTGAATCATTATTCCAGTGCCCATTAACTTTTAATACTTGCTCGATGACATCTCTGACACAGCCTTTACCTCCATCAATATGAGAGACATAATCCGCTTTCTCCTTGATTTCAGGGACTGCATCTTGTGGGCAGGTAGACAGTCGACAAAGTTGCATAGCCGGCAGATCGGGTAAGTCATCACCCATATAAAGAGTATGTTCAGGGTTTATTCCGTAATCTTCGAGGTATTCCTTGAGTACGGTAGCTTTGTCGTGTGCACCTAAAAAGATATCAGTAATACCCAAAGCTTTTAAGCGATCTTTTACAGCCTTATTGGTACCCCCAGTAATGATTCCAATTCCGTAGCCTGATTGCAATGCTACCTTCAGTGCATAACCATCTTTGACATTCATGGTTCGAATAAGCTCGCCATTTGCGTCAATACTTACTGTGCCATCAGTCATCACTCCATCTACATCAAATACAAAATGTTTGATATGGTGTAACTCTGCTTTAAAAATCTTCTTCATAATAGGTTTTGATAGATTCGCTCAACTGCTCGTACAAAGGTAGTAGCCTTTTTTCTTCTTTGAGCAAACTTAGGTGGGTCTCTAAGGTTTTGGTGTCCTTTCTGCGCGCCGGACCACTCTGAATTTCTTTTGCATTTTTATATAATGCATTACCGAGTCCTTCTTCAAGTAACGGTATTAAAGCTTGAAATGAAATAGCTTCCTTTTCTAGGTAGGCTTGTGTTAATGCAATAAGATGGTTACTAAAGTTCTGGCTCATCACTGCTGCTAAATGCAGCTTTTGACGCTTTTCACTTGATAATTGTTCTACCTGATTACTTAGTCTTTGTGCAAATGAGTACAATTGTTTGGTGGTTTCTTCGTTAGCTCCTTCGATGAATAGTGGTACTTCTTTAAAAGACCGAATTACTGACTTTGAAAAACTTTGAAGCGGATAGAACACTCCGCTCTTCCTATTGAAAGGATGAAGTGGAGTAGCGCCGCTACAATGAGCTATTATTCCTGAATAGGTCGTCAGTATTTGCCCGACCTCCATAATATCCTGATCAGAAACGGCGATCAAAATAAGATCACAGTGAAAGAGTTCTTCGATCTGGCGAACGCTACTTGGGTAAAGCGCATCGTCTTTTTCAATACTTCGGCAAAAACATTGAGTAGTTAAACCGTTTAGCGATTTGAGGTTGTGAAATAAATTTCTTCCCAAAGCACCGCATCCAATAATACCAACCGATTGAATCATATGCATGTCCGAAGCTACTGTTTTTAGCTCAAAACACCTTAATTTTGCACTCTAAACTAAAGCTCTTTTCATGGTTAATCCATTGTTGCGATTTCTTTTTTCTACGCGATTAATGAGTGTTCTATTCATCCTTTTTGCATTAGCAATGGCTGTTGGGACCTTTATAGAAAGTATGTATAGCACCGAAACCGCACGAATTTACATCTACAATGCAAAATGGTTCGAGCTAATGATGCTCCTCTTTGTAATCAACTTTGTTGGTAATATTAGACGCTATAAACTTTGGAAATGGAGTAAATGGCCTATTCTAGCATTGCACCTGAGTTGGATCTTAATAATCATCGGGGCAGGCGTAACCAGATATATCAGTTTTGAAGGTATGATGCCTATCGCAGAAGGTGAGACTGCATCTAGTTTTTATTCAGACAAAACTTTTTTAACGGTTTACATTGATGGAGACTTAGCGGGCAATCGCAGAAGAAAATCATTAGAAGATGCGATGATTTTCAGTTCAGAGGGCAGAAGAAGTAGCCTACCGTGGAAGTCACGTTTCGGAGATACACCAGTGACCATAAGCTATGTGGATTTTATCGAAGAAGCCGTAGAAGACATCATACCTGATGAAAGTGGAAAACTATTGCTTAAAGTTGTTGAGTCAGGGGGTGGAACCCGTCATGAGCATTTCATTGAAGAAGGCACAGTTTCGAATATTCACAATACTTTATTTGCTTTTAATAAGCCTACCGAAGGAGCGATTTCTATTACTTTGGATGGCGACGGAAATTATCTGGTTAAGAGCCCATTTAGTGCTGACTTTATGCGAATGGCTGATCAGTACACGGGACGATTAGAGTCGGATATTCAAGATACCTTACAACTACGATCGCTCTACACTATGGGCGATTTGGCTTTTGTCATTCCCAACGGTGCTATTCGAGGTAAGGTAGGTGTTGTTCCTTCATCAGATTCTTCGACAGAAGCAAAACAAGCCTTGGTTTTAAATGTATCAGCGGGGGATCAGTCTAAAGAGGTTACGTTGCTTGGAGGACAAGGTTTTACAGATTTTGAAGCTCCCTTTACTCTGGCCGGTCTTGATTTTACCATGCGCTATGGTTCAAAGGAATATGAGCTTCCTTTTGCAATTACCTTAAATGATTTTATCGCCGAGAAATATCCGGGTACAGAGGTGAATTATTCATCGTTTATGAGCCGTATTTCGGTGGAAGATGAAAAGTCTTTTGATTACGATATTTACATGAACCATGTACTAGACCACAAAGGGTACCGGTTTTTTCAATCAAGCTTTTTTCCAGATGAGACAGGGACTGTTTTATCTGTAAATCACGATTTCTGGGGCACATGGATTACATACATCGGGTATTTTCTACTTTATATTGGTTTGATGGGTCTTCTATTTTTCGGAAAAACACGTTTTAAAGTACTCGCACAGTCCCTCGAAAAACTAGCGAAGAAGAAGGCTTCGTTAACATTGCTTTTAACCTTACATTCATTAGGTATTGCTTTGGCTCAATCGAATCTAA
>JAYPSS010000174.1:0-2944 GCA_038133115.1 Flavobacteriaceae bacterium
TCAGTTTATTCTTCTTAGGCGGGATGACGGTAGAGTGGTTAGGTGTCCATCACGGTTTATTCTTTGGAAACTACAGCTATGGAGCAAATCTTGGGCCCAAAATCGATGGCATCCCCCTAATCATAGGTATTTTCTGGGCAGTACTCACCTTTATCACCGCAAGAATAGCTAAGGCACTATTACCTAATAAAACCAATTTTATTCTAGTTGCTGCATCCGGTGCTATACTCATGGTGGCATTAGATCTTTTACTTGAGCTTCTTGCACCCCATTTTGATTACTGGACCTTCACACCCATAGCCCCTCCATTAGAAAACTATATCAGCTGGTGGGCATTCGGATTTCTATTTCAACTTCTCTTACTAGGAATTGAAAAGAATGATTTTGCTAGTGATCAAGATTCTCTTCGAGTCTCTACACACATCTATCTTGCTCAAGTTGTATTTTTCGGAGCTCTTGCCTTATTCAGATAATTGAAACCCTCTATACGAACCAAGAATCTCGTAAGGTTGAAAACGACTAAACAATTCTTCGCTATACCAGTCTAGCTTTTTAGTCATTGAAATTGCCGTTTGATGTTCCTTTTTTCGATAAGCAAAAGCCATCATCTCCTCTTGTGAATTCCAAATAGAGAACGTAGCCATGTTTCGAAAAGGGACCTCTCCAATACCTTTAGTAAAGCGTAAGCCTAAGCTTTGAAAAACTCTTTGGCTAACTGCCGGTACAGCATTCCAAAATTTGAATTGATAACGCGTTTTTATTGTGGCACGAGTGATCACTGCGATCATTTTTTCCTGTTCATCGAGTTCGGATGAAGTGCGAAAAGGATTTACTCCTCCCCATTCACCTTTAGCCTCTATACTGCGCATAGATACCCGTAGTAGTTCAGCACATTTTCGGACATAAGAAGAATACAGCATAGAACTACTGAAGAAGTAAGTGGCTGTTTCTTTGTTTTCCCAAATTTGGATCAAAGCATAAGTAGACCAATCGGGCCAAGGTGAGAATCCTTGTTTGCCTGTGCCCATCAAAAAAAAACGCTCCTGGCCCTTTACCTTTCGTAAGGAGCTACGAGCGAATTGCATCATTAAAAAAGCCCAGATTTTGGTTGACCATCGATCAAATCGAAAAAAAGTGATCGTAGTTACCTGCTGAGACATAAGATGATTTAAGCGTTCTCCTTTTTGATCACGTTAAGGGCAGAGCCCTCTACAAACCATCCGATTTGAGAATCGTTATAGCTGTGATTTACCTTGATGGTATCTGAGCTACCATCTTTGTGGTTAATCACCAAAGTAAGTTGTTTACCAGGTGCAAAACCATCAATATCAACAAAATCAAAACGGTCGTCTTCTTGAATTAAGTCGTAATCCGCCTCATTATCAAAGGTAAGCGCTAGCATACCCTGCTTCTTAAGGTTGGTCTCGTGAATACGAGCAAAAGACTTTACAAGCACTGCAGCTACTCCAAGGTGACGAGGCTGCATGGCAGCGTGCTCTCTTGAAGAACCTTCACCATAGTTGTGATCTCCTACTACGATTGAATAGATCCCATTTGCCTTATAATCACGCTGGGTATCAGGAACCGCGCCATAAGCTCCAGTTAACTGATTTTTAACCAGATTCGTTTGCTGATTGAACGCATTCACCGCACCGATGAGTGTGTTATTTGCAATATTATCTAAATGCCCTCTGTAACGTAACCATGGTCCAGCCATAGAAATATGGTCTGTGGTACATTTTCCGAAAGCTTTGATTAGTAATGGAATGTTCTTTAATCCGCTTCGTTTAATCGGAATAAAAGGATCTAATAGCTGAAGTCTTTGTGACTCTGGAGAAACTTTAACAGAAACTCCGCTACCATCCTCTAATGGTGATACGTAACCTGCATCTTCAACTGCAAAACCTTCTGGAGGTAGTTCGTATCCTCTTGGTTCATCTAATTTAACTTCTACCCCTTCATCGTTGATCAGAGTATCGGTCATTGGATTAAAATCTAAACGTCCCGCGATAGCGATCGCCGTAACTAACTCTGGTGAACCTACAAATGCTAAGGTATTTGGATTACCATCGGCACGCTTAGCAAAGTTTCGGTTAAATGAGTGTACAATCGTATTTCTAGGCGCATCTGCAGCGTTATCACCGTAACGATCCCACATACCAATACATGGGCCACACGCATTTGCAAAAACGGTAGCACCAATAGCGTTGAATGTGTCAATAAACCCATCGCGATCGATCGTATAACGAACTTGCTCTGAACCTGGGGTGATTTTGAAATTAGCCTTAGTGGTTAGTTTCTTTTCGGCAACTTGTTTTGCAAGAGATGCTGCTCTCGAAATATCTTCATAAGAAGAGTTCGTACAAGAACCAATGAGACCTACCTCTACTTGAAGTGGCCAGTCGTTTGCCTTAGCTACTTCAGACATCTTTGAAATAGGGGTAGCTAGATCTGGGGTAAATGGCCCATTAAGGTGTGGCTCAAGAGTCGAAAGATCAATTTCGATTACTTGATCAAAATACTGCTCCGGATTCGCGTATACTTCAGGGTCAGCAGTCAGGTGCTCTTTAACCTCAAAAGCAGCATCGGCAACGTCTGCACGATTAGTAGCTCTTAAGTAGCGATCCATAGACTCATCGTATCCGAAAGTAGAAGTAGTTGCACCTACTTCGGCACCCATGTTACAAATGGTTCCTTTACCAGTACAAGACATACTTGTGGCACCCTCTCCAAAATATTCAATAATCGCTCCTGTTCCACCTTTAACGGTTAAGATGTCAGCTACCTTAAGGATAACATCTTTAGGTGCTGTCCATCCTGAAAGTTTACCGGTTAATTTGATACCGATAAGTTTAGGAAATTTAAGTTCCCACGCCATTCCAGACATGACATCAACAGCATCAGCACCACCAACACCAACTGCGATCATTCCTAATCCACCTGC
>JAYPSS010000175.1:0-2922 GCA_038133115.1 Flavobacteriaceae bacterium
TGTTCGCTGTAATTTTCTGTAGAACAAAGAGAGAAACTCAAAAAATTGCAGAAAAACTCATAGAGGATGGGTACAATGCCAGTGCCCTGCACGGCGACTTAAGCCAAAATCAAAGGGATCTTGTAATGGCTGGTTTCAGAAAACGTCAAATACAAATTCTAGTGGCCACCGACGTTGCCGCTCGTGGTATTGATGTCGATGACATCACCCATGTTATCCACTACCAGCTACCTGATGAGCCTGAAACCTATAACCACCGAAGCGGAAGAACAGGTAGGGCAGGTAAAACAGGGCACTCCCTATGTCTTTGTACCAATAGCGATCGAAGAAAAATCGAGCAGTTCGAGAGAAAGCTTAAAAAGAAATTCGAATTCGCTGAGGTTCCTTCTGTTGCTGGAATCATTGAAAATCAGCTTAAAAGTCTGGCAGATAAATTAAGAGATACTGAGGTAGACGAAAGCATTGAGAGTTATCTGCCTCTTTTAGAGAAATCCCTCGGTTCTATCGATCGCGAAACACTCCTTAGAAAAGTATTCGGAGAGGCGTACAACCGATTAGCGCAATACTATCTAAAAGAAAACTTTAGCGCTGAAGGTACTGCTGAGCCAAGCTCAAGAGCAAAGCACGGTGAGGTTCGCTTTTTCATTAACCTAGGTGAAAGAGATGGCTTTAACTGGAAGTCGATGAAAGATTATCTAAAGAATGCTCTTGAACTTCAACGAGAAGACATTTTTAAGGTCGATACTCTTAATAACTTCTCGTTCTTTAATATAGATGCTGCTCTTACTGATTTAGTTTTAGAAACCTTTAAAGATTCTGAATATAATGGATACCGAGTAAGTGTAGAAGTTACTAAGCAAGGGGAAGGTTCAGGGAATAGAGGAAAATCTAAAAAAGGAAATTTCAAGACTAAACCCTCTAGAAACTTCAGCAAAAATTCTAAAAAAACTACCGGCAAAAGAAAACGCAAAGGGTTTTATTAAAATCAAGTTAATTACCGCTAATCACTCGTGAATTTGTAAATTAATTCCTTGATTCGCATACTGTGAAAAAAAGCGTAATTCTTTTACTTTTTATATTCCTGAATTGGGGAACATCTTTCGGACAAGAAAGCCAGGCTAAAGAGGTCGAACTAAAGGCCAAGGTTGTCGGTAGCTCTAACAATCTACCTCTTGAAGGGGTTCATATCATTAACCTGAACAAGGTAATTGGAAGTATTACCGATCTCGCAGGTGAATTTAGGATTAACGCAAGTGTTGGCGACACGCTATACATTACTTTTCTAGGGTTTAAACCTGAAAGAGTCCGGGTGTCCAATGACCTTGTTAACCTAGAGAACAGCTCAATTACCCTAACCGAGTTAGCCTACGCGTTAGAAGAGGTGGTTGTTCGACCCTATCAACTAACAGGCTATTTAGAGATCGATGTGCGAAACTTACCTATTTCAAGTGCCTTTCAGTACAGTATTTCGGGATTAAATTTTAGTTATGAAGGAAGATCGAAAAGCGCAGCAAAGCAATTATCCTCTGTCCTTAATGGTCCCGTCAATTTCATAAGGAGCATATTCACCAAGAATCAAATGCAATTCGACAAGCTACCCAATATGAAGCAAGATGATCGAATTCGCGAACTATTAGCCACTAAATTTGATCGTGAAACCCTTAGTGTGCTTTTGCAAATTGATCAGCAAGAAATTGTTCGAATTTTAAATAATTGCAGTTACTCACAGAGTTTCATACAAGATGCAAACGACCTTCAAATTCTTGATGCGATTAGTCAGTGCTATGAAGAATATAAAATCCTCAACCGATAATTATGAAATACTCATCAATCCTTCCTTCGATTTTATGTAGCCTAAGTTTAATAAGTTGTCAGTCTTCTATTAAATCTTCAGAAGTCAATTCAAAGGACACCTTCAGTTGGAAATCTGCTAACATCTACTTTTTACTTACCGATCGATTTAATACTGCTGAATCGGATACCACTAGAGTTGGCGCAGATAAAGAGACTGCTGTTTTAAGAGGGTTTGAAGGAGGAAACATCAAGGGAGTAACCGATAAAATCAAAGAGGGTTATTTTCAAAAGTTAGGAGTTGATGCCATTTGGACCACTCCGGTGGTTAGACAAATTGATGATGCAACCGACGAGGGAACTGGTATTACCTACGGGTATCACGGATATTGGACTAAAGATTGGACGAGTATTGAACCCGCTTTCGGAACTTATGATGAACTAAAAGAATTCGTTGAAACTGCTCATGAAGCAGGCATTAAGGTGGTCATGGATGCGGTCTTAAACCATACCGGCCCGGTAACTGACATCGACCCAACTTTTACAGAATCTTGGGTTAGAGAAACTCCTCCATGTGATTTCAAAGATTATCAGGGTACTGTTGAATGTACTTTGGTGGCTAATCTACCTGACATTAAGACCGAATCTACCCAGGAGGTTGAACTTCCGCAAACCCTTCTAGACTTTTGGGCGTCAGAGAATCGTTTGGATCAGGAAATCGCAGAACTTGATACCTTTTTTAACAAAACAGGTTTAAAGAGAACTCCTAGAAACTACATCATCAAATGGCTTACTGATTATGTTAGAGAATTAGGTATCGATGGTTTTCGTGTCGATACTACTAAACACGTTGATGAAGAGTCTTGGGCCGTATTAAAACAAGAAGCTGAACGCGCTTTTGAGGAGTACCACCAAAACAATAACAGCGTCCCCTCTGCCCCATTTTATATGGTTGGCGAAGTTTATTTTTATGGAATCAGCGGTGGACCAGAATATGATTTCGGAGATAAAAAGGTGAATTACTTCGATTATGGTTTTGATGCGTTAATCAATTTTGATTTCAAGACAGATGCAACTAACGATTACGAGTTCGTTTTTCATAAATACGACTCACTACTTAATCAAACGCAC
>JAYPSS010000176.1:0-2896 GCA_038133115.1 Flavobacteriaceae bacterium
TGGCTCGTGTTAGTTTGGGGCCAGCTGAACGTAGAGGGATGCTTGATAAGGCAGGAGCAGAGGCTGTCGGGGGTGTTGTGGTGGCGCGCTATGGATCAAATCCGCTCGAGGTGATTGATCAGGTGAAACAAAAGATTGAGGAGTTACAAAAGGGGCTTCCGACGAAATTGCTAGCTGACGGCACAGAATCAAAGGTCACTTTAGTACCCTTTTATGACCGAAGCGAACTGATTTATGAAACCCTTGATACGCTTAACTTAGCGCTTATACTTGAGGTGCTGATTACCATGCTTATTGTCATTGTCATGGTGTACAATTTACGAGCCTCATTGTTGATCTCTGGTTTACTTCCGGTTGCTATTCTATCGGTGTTTATCGCGATGAAATACTTCGGGATAGATGCGAATATTGTTGCCCTTTCTGGTATAGCGATTGCGATCGGTACCATGGTGGATTTAGGAGTAATACTCACTGAGAACATTCTCAACCATTTAAAACAGAAAGAGGGGCCTGTCGTTGATATCGTTTATGAGGCCACCACTGAAGTATCGGGCGCGATTATCACTGCAGTGTTTACGACAATCGTAAGTTTCATCCCGGTGTTTACTTTAACCGGTGCTGAAGGAAAATTGTTTAGTCCGCTAGCCTTTACCAAGACCTTCGCTTTACTTGCGGCGATTTTGGTGACGCTTTATCTGATCCCGACCTTCGCAGTTTTGGTATTTAAAAAACCAAGAAGCGGGCGCCTTAGTAAAATCATTTTAAACATAGGTTTAATCCTATTAGGTATAGGTGGTGTTATCGGTGGATTTATCCCTTCCGTAATACTTCTTGTCTTTGGCGCATTGGGCATTGCGAATCTTTTAAATCAACTAGACAAGGAGTCGTATACCAAACTGAATTTAGGTTTCAGTGTACTAACGCTTATTGTTTTATTAGCCCAGTATTGGAGACCTCTTGGTTTTGACAGAAGTTTAATGAGCAATTTGCTTTTCGTGAGTTTGATTTGTGGAGGCCTGCTCGGTGGTTTCTATTTATTTAGAACCTACTACACTCGTATGCTTAGATGGGCGCTTGCACACAAGGTTTATTTCTTAAGTATTCCCTTAGTGATATTAATGGCGGGCTACGCTATTATGCGTTCTACTCCTGAAGAATTTATGCCTTCACTTAACGAAGGGTCGTTCCTTCTCATGCCCACTTCGATGCCACATACAGGAGTATCAGAGAATCGAACCATTTTACAAAATTTAGATAAGGCGGTTGCTCAAATCCCAGAGGTAGAAACCGTAGTGGGTAAATCGGGAAGAATTGAGTCTGCGTTAGACCCTGCACCTCTTTCGATGTTTGAAAACGTGATTATCTATTACCCAGAATACGAATTGCGTGCCGGTAAGCCAGCCACATTTAAGGTGGATGAATCGGGTCGATTTATTCTTTCGACAGGGGGTGTTATTGTTAATCCAAATTTGACTTCAGAGGATCAGCAAATGCCGCGATTTGATCATCGATTGTTGATTGAAGATGCGGATGGTGAGTATTTCAGAAATTGGAGACCCCGTATTCAGTCTCGAGATGATATTTGGGATGAAATTGTTCGCGCTACCGAGTTGCCTGGGGTAACCTCTGCCCCAAAGCTACAACCGATCGAAACACGACTAGTGATGTTGCAGTCGGGCATGCGTGCTCCGATGGGAGTCAAAGTAAAGGGACAAGACCTTACCACTATAGAATCGTTCGGATTAGAATTAGAATCGCTGCTAAAACAGTCTACGGGAGTTAAGCCTTCTTCGGTTTTTGCAGACCGAATTGTGGGCAAGCCCTACCTTCTCATTGATATCGATCGCAACGCTTTACGTCGTTACGGGGTGTCGGTAGATAAAGTTCAAAAGGTCATTCAAGTGGCTTTGGGAGGTATGCCAATTACCCAGACCGTTGAAGGAAGGGAACGCTATACGGTGAGGGTTCGATATCCGAGAGAACTTAGAAATACTCCTGCTACAATTGCCAATACCTACGTCACTGTCGCTAAGGAAGTGCAAGTTCCCTTGTCAGAATTAGCAGCGATTCGTTATGAAAAAGGACCTCAATCGATTAAAAGCGAAGACACCTTCTTAGTGGGTTATGTACTCTTTGATAAGAGTGCCGGATATTCAGAAGTCGAAGTCGTCGAAAACGCTCAAAAACTCATTGAAAACCACATCGCCTCAGGGGATCTAGTGGTTCCTCAAGGTATAAGCTTCGAGTTTACCGGCGCTTACGAGAATCAGCTGAGAGCCGAACAAACGCTCTCGATCGTGGTACCTCTTGTTTTGCTCATCATCTTAGTGATTCTCTATTTACAGTTTAAATCGATGAGTACCACACTGATGGTGTTCTCAGGAATTGCTGTGGCCTTTGCCGGCGGATTTATCATGATTTGGCTTTATGGACAGCCCTGGTTTTTAGACCTATCCTTTTTTGGGGTGAATCTTAGAGAGTTGTTTCAGATACATCCGATCTATTTAAGTGTTGCGGTCTGGGTAGGCTTTATTGCCCTGTTCGGAATTGCAACGGACGATGGCGTTCTTATGGCCACCTATCTCGACCAATCCTTTGAAGGAGCAGCCCCTAAGAGTATTGCTGAGGTTAGAGACCTAGTAATCAGTGCTGGAGAGCGACGAATCCGTCCCTGCCTAATGACAACAGCGACTACACTTCTTGCTTTGCTTCCGATTTTAACCAGCACGGGTAAAGGAAGCGATATTATGATTCCTATGGCAATCCCAAGTTTTGGAGGAATGGCAATTGCACTAATCACGCTATTCGTAGTACCTGTACTTTACAGTTTGAAGAAAGAATGGCAATTAAAAATTACGTCTGATGAGAAATAAAATGAGATTCCTTTGTGCCCTTT
>JAYPSS010000177.1:0-2890 GCA_038133115.1 Flavobacteriaceae bacterium
GAGAAAGAGATTATTCGCTCGTTGGATCCTTCTTTATTTTCTGTATTTGGATTGGGATTGGCGCTTATGCGGTCTTTGAGAAACTAAAAGGCATTGTGCAGCATCCGCAAAAACAGCTAGTACTGGGAAGTCTTCTAATGTTCATACCCCTGCTTATGGCATTTGAGAATTGGGATGATCACGACCGATCGAATCGCTACACTGCTAGAGCTACCGCGAAAGCCTATTTAGACTCCTGTGCAGAAGACCAAGATGCCCTATTATTTACCATCGGAGACAATGATACCTTCCCGCTATGGTATCTACAAGAAATTGAAGGCTACCGAACCGATGTTCGAATCGTAAACTCAAGTCTTCTAGCTACTGACTGGTACATCGATCAAATGAAGAGTCAGGCGTATGAAAGCAGTCCTATCCCATCACAACTAACCCACCAAAAGTATCGCTACGGAACAAGAGATTTACTCTATTACCAACCCGTTCCTGAAATTCAAGAGCAGCGCTGGTTACTGGCTGATTTTATGGATTGGGTAAGCAGCGATCGAAAAGAAACAAAGATTAGCTACCTCTTAGAAAAGCAAGGAGCAGACCTAAGTCAATTTGAACCTGAGCAGTTGGATATTGTTTATTATCCAACCCATAAAATCAGAGTGCCTGTAAATAAAGAAGCCGTTCTAAAAAGCGGAATCGTTCAACCTCAGGACTCGAAGCTTATCGTCGACTATATCGATATCGATCTTCCGCAATCGGCTCTCGCTAAGAACCGGTTACTGATGCTAGATATCTTGAACACCAATGATTGGTCAAGACCGATCTATTTCTCAGGAGGTAGTTTAGATTCTGCCGAGTACCTATACATGAAAGACTATCTTCAGCTCGATGGCCTAGTGTTCAAACTGGTACCAATCCTTACCCCGGACAATGGAGGTTTCGATATAGGGCGAATAGACAGCCAACTCATGTATGATATCGTTATGAGCTGGGACTGGGGAAACAGCGAGGACGAATCTATCTACATTGACACTCAAACCAGAGCGCAAGGAATCACCTTTAGAAGTAATCTTGCACGACTGGCCGAGCAACTCATTGTTGAGGATCGCATCGAAATGGCAGAAGATGTATTAGACCTAGGGGTAACTAAAATGCCTCTTAATACCTTTAAATTCTACACCTTCGTAGAACCTTTTATTCAAGGATATTACACGATTCAAAAAGACGAAAAAGCACAGGCACTAAGTAAAGAATTATTGGCTATCTACTTAGATCGCCTAAGATATTATGCGAGTCTAGATGCTGACGAAAGTTACCTCAGAATAGAGGAAATATACAGAGACCTAGAAGCCTGTAGAAGAGTTATCGATCTATCAAGCGATATGGGAGACAGCGAATTTATCGATCCGTATACCGACGAGTTTAACACTCAATTAGAACAGCTAATTGAAGTGCTCGAAAGTTCTGGAGAATACTTGGTGAATTAAATGTATTCGTTTAAAATGCCAAGAAGCGTATTAGCGTCTAATTCTCCGCTCTGTCGCCAAACCATTTCACCTCGCTTGTAAATTACAAGGGTCGGTAGACTTTTTATACGAAGCGCTTGAGCTAATTCTTGATTCTTATCGACATCAATTTTAATCACCTTTGCGCGGTCACCCGATGCGGCTGCAACATCGTTGAGCACGGGAGCCATGGCAACAGAATCATCATTCCACTCTGCGTAGAAGTTAAATAACACCGGGACACTTAGGTCTATAAGCTCGCCAAATTTTGACATATCAGGTTTAATTGGAGTTGCAAGTTAGTAAAATTGCAAATTCTAACATTCTTCTATGCAGATTTTAAGGTAATTACGGTAATCTCTGGCCATATTCCAAACCTTCCTGGATAACCTAAGAATCCAAAACCTCTGTTGACATTAATTAACCGTTCATTCTTTTCATACATACCCGCCCACTGTGGATAACGAAATTTAGAAGGACTCCATTGCAGACCTGCCACTTCGATGCCATACTGAAATCCATGAGTATGTCCGCTAAGCGTTAAATCGAACCGGTGGTTGTGGTCAATTACCTCAGCCTCCCAATGTGACGGATCATGAGACATCAGTAACGTAAATACCTCTGGATTCAATTCCTTCGAAGCTCGGTTCAAATCACCGGCCTTTAAAAAGCGTCCAGTTCCCCAATTCTCTACCCCAACAAGTTGAAAGTAATCATCACCGGAGGTAATTTTAATCGATTCATTTCTTAAGTTTCTAAAACCCATCTGCTCTTGAAGACCAATCAAGCGCTCAACATCTGCACGCGCTTGTTCAGAATCGAAATCATCATTATAAGTAGCGTAGTCATGATTCCCCAGCACACTGTATTTACCATACGGGGCCTTTAGCCTCCCAAGCATCGAAACAAACGGATCGGCTTCGTAGGATTTGTTATTTACCATATCACCGGTGAACAACAACAAATCAGGCTGCTGCTCATTGACCAAATCTAAACCCTCAGCAACCGCGTCTAAATCATCAAAACTTCCTAGGTGTAGATCAGATAGCTGCACCACCTTGAAGCCCTCAAAAGCTTTGGGAAGGTTGGCGAAGGTTAATTCGTAATTGTGAATTTTATAGTTGTATTTACCTCCAATACCAGCAAGTAAGGAGGTAAAGGGTACTGCTCCTACTGTAATGGCTGCAGAAGACAAGAAATCCCTACGCGACCGAAAAGCTTTCACCGAGGTCTCTTCTGTAGAGGTGAGCCGGATATAGACTTTTTTAACTGCACTAACTATATCTCTTAAAAAGAAAATCGGGGTACTCATTAAAAGAGCGACAAAACAGGCAAAAACGAAAGCTCTAAACCACGATTCTGTCACCTTTGAAAGCGGAATTTCAATCCAATTC
>JAYPSS010000178.1:0-2887 GCA_038133115.1 Flavobacteriaceae bacterium
GAGTACTTGATTACTTCTCTTACAATGGGTACCGGGTAATTATTCCAGTGCTACCATTATATGACTTACCCCTTCTGAAAACTACAGTAAAAGAGTTCGCTAACTATATCGATCGCTTTATGAAAAAACTTGGGTTAGAAAAAGCGATTCTACTCGGTAATTCACTAGGAGGTCATATCGGTTTACTTCATACCAAGCTTTATCCTCAAAATGTTGAAGCATTAGTAATTACTGGAAGTTCAGGGCTTTACGAGAATTCTATGGGTGATTCTTATCCAAAACGAGGAGACTACCAATACATCAAAAATAAGGCTGAAGAAGTATTCTATGATCCAAAGGTGGCTACCAAGGAAATTGTAGACGAGGTTTTTGATCTGGTTAATGACCGCAGTAAACTAGTCAAAACTTTAGCAATTGCTAAAAGTGCGATTCGACACAACATGGCGAAAGACCTTCCTAAATTCAAGGCACCTACTTGTATCATCTGGGGAAAAAACGACAAGGTAACCCCTCCCGAAGTAGCAGAAGAATTCCACAAATTACTACCCAACTCTTCTTTGTACTGGGTAGATAAATGTGGACATGCGGCGATGATGGAGCATCCTGACCTCTTCAACGAGATTTTAATGAACTGGTTCAAAGAATCAGGAATCTAAAAAGTAATTTATGCAAGTACGCTCCGCAGAATTTGTGATGAGCAACTCAAAGGTGGAGCAGTGTCCAAAGGCACTCATTCCTGAATATGCCTTTATCGGACGATCGAATGTCGGTAAATCTTCACTGATCAACCGATTAACCCTGCGTAAATCACTTGCAAAAACATCTGGAAGACCAGGTAAAACTCAACTTATTAATCACTTTATTATAAATGGGCAGTGGTTTTTGGTCGATCTCCCCGGATATGGATACGCAAGAGTTTCTAAGAAAGACAAAAAGCAGTTTCAATCCTACATACAGGAATACTTTAAAAAGCGGGAGCAACTGGTATGTACCTTTGTCTTAGTAGATATTAGACATAATCCACAACCCATCGATCTAGACTTTATGGTGTGGCTAACTGAAAACGAAAGACCTTTTTACATCGTGTTTACCAAAGCGGACAAGTTAAAGCCTGGGGCAATAGAAAGACAAGTAAATGCCTACTTAAAGGAGATGACTGATACTCTTTGGGAATTTGCTCCCCCCCACGTGTTCACTTCTTCCTCTAACGGAACCGGAAGAGAAGAATTACTCGAAGTAATCGATGAACTAAATCAGGCCTTCAATTCTAATTTTTCAGCGAAGTAATCGGTAAAATCCTTCATTGTTGCACCCATTTTTTCATCTTGAGTAGCACGAACAAACGTTTGCGTCATACTCACTAAGGTTTGATGAAAAAATAACTTCATCTCATCAACGGGCATGTCTTTAGTCCACAAATCAATCGATAAGGTTTCTTTCTGATTGGGATCCCATACCGACAAAAGCATTGCCTTTGCTTCTTCGCCATCAACACCTCCATCTTTAGCAGACCAATTTAAAGTCTCAGGTACCCTATTTTCATCAAGGCCAACCGTTAATTCAATCGTAGATTCGTGAGCAATCGCCATCGTTAGTTGATTTAGTTTGAGTTGCAAAAATACCATTCTGATCCGTACCTTTGCAAATAAAGCTATGAAGGCAGCATCTATCCAAAATCATATTGTTAACTGGTTAAAATCCTACGCCGAAAACGCCGGGGTTAAAGGCTTTGTTATCGGGGTTTCAGGAGGTATTGACTCTGCTACCTCCTCAACACTATGTGCACTAACCGGCTTAGAGGTTACTGTGGTGAATATGCCTATTCATCAGGCCGAGAATCAGGTCGACCGAGGTGTCGCTCACATGAACTGGCTAGCTTCAAAATTTGACAATGTCAAAATAGCAGAAGTTCCCCTTACATCGGTTTTCGATCATTTTGTTGCCGCTCAAACCATCAAAGGAACCACAGAAGAACAAACCCTACTCGCCGAGGCGAACTCTCGTGCACGACTTCGAATGACTACCCTTTACTACATCGCTAGCTGTAATCATGCCTTAGTCGCTGGGACTGGTAATAAAGTAGAAGACTTCGGTGTTGGCTTTTATACAAAATACGGTGATGGTGGGGTTGACTTAAGCCCGATAGCCGATTTGACCAAAACCGAGGTAACAGCATTAGGAAAGCACCTTGGAGTAAGTGAAGCCATCGTGCAAGCACCACCAACAGACGGCTTATGGGGAGATGACCGAACCGATGAAGATCAAATCGGAGCTTCCTATCCCGAACTTGAATGGGCCATGGCTAGACAAGATGAAGGCAAACAGGCAAGTGATTTTAAGGGTAGAGAACGCGAAGTATTCGAAACCTATATTAAATTTCACAAAGCCAATCGCCACAAAATGTTGCCAATACCGGTTTGTGAAATACCAAGCGAACTTCGTTAAAAGCTTAGTACTCGATTTAACTTCTTATTTAATAATTGACCTAGCTGGAGGTAATCAATCACTTCCTCGATAGCATGTGCATCCTCTTTAGAGGCTTCTTGCAATTTCTTTATTTGTTGATTTAAAAGATACGCTCTAAGCGACAGAATAGTTTCGGTAACCAATCGATCAACAGAGTCTTCTTTGGCTTTTGCAAAAATATTCTTGCGCTCCCAATCGTGTAAGAGGTACTGTTCATCTTCAAGCAAAATCGTACTTACTAGATCAACTAATGGCTGGTCGTTTTCTCCAGTGAGCGATCGCACAAAACTCTGCATATTGGCTTCTTCTCCTGCAGTTACATAGAACTCGGTAACTCGCTTGAACAATTCTTGAAAGGATTGGTTAGAGAAGGCTAATTCATCTTGCTGTAATTCTAAGAAGATCTTTTCATAGACCTTCA
>JAYPSS010000179.1:0-2884 GCA_038133115.1 Flavobacteriaceae bacterium
CACGAGGCGATCAGGCCGACACAGATGGGTAATAAATCACCTAATCTTGAGAGAGATGAGGCGAGACTTTATGAACTGATTTACAAAAGAACCTTAGCTTCTCAAATGAGCGATGCTCAATTGGAACGAACGAAAGTGGGTATTGCAGCTTCTACTCATGATTATCTATTCGCTGCTCAAGGCGAAATGATCACCTTTGAAGGGTTTTTGAAAGTTTATCTAGAAGGTACCGATGATCAAGATGATGAAGAGAGCGGTCTTTTACCAACCATGACTATTGGGGATGAATTAAATCTTCAAAGCCTTCATGCTACCGAGCGATTTACTCGTGCACCTTACCGATATTCTGAAGCATCACTGGTTAAAAAGTTAGAAGAATTAGGGATCGGTCGACCCTCAACCTATGCGGCTACGATTAGTCGTATCATGGATAAAAAGTATGTTGAAAAGGGTGCGATAGAAGGAAATGATCGATCGTATCGAGAGCTGCGCTTGAAACAAAATGAAATTGTTTCGAAAACTTTGACTGAGAAGGTTGGTGCCGATAAGGGTAAACTAGTTCCTACCGATATTGGGTTTGTGGTGAGTGACTTCTTGGTGGAGCACTTTCCATCGATTGTAGACTATCATTTCACGGCTGAGGTGGAGGAGAAATTTGACCAAATTGCCACGGGTGAAATTGCCTGGAGAAACTTGATGAGAGAATTCTATGACGATTTTCATCCGACCGTAGACAAGGTAAAAGATAAAGCCGAGCGTGCTAGTGGTGAGCGCCTTCTTGGTACTGACCCTGACTCGGGTCGTCAAGTGATCGTTCGATTAGGACGCTTCGGTCCCATGGCGCAGATCGGAAGCCCAGATGATAAGGAAACTCCGCGATATGCCGGTTTACTTCCGCACCAATCGATTACCAGTATCACCTTTGAAGAGGCATTAGATCTTTTCAAACTTCCGCGAACCCTTGGTGAATACAATGGAGAAACCTTAGAGGCAAATATTGGACGATTCGGCCCGTATGTAAAGTATGGAAAGAAATTCGTCTCAATGGGTCAGGAGGATAACGCTTTTGAAATTACACTCGATCGTGCGATTGAACTCGTCAAGGCAAAAGAGTTAGCAGACGCCCCGATATTTGAATACCAAGGACACGGTGTAACTAAAGGAACTGGTCGATTTGGTCCCTTTATTAAATGGAATAGTCTTTTTATAAATGTCAATAAGCGCTATGACTTTGACAACCTCAGTGAGGCAGACATGGTTGCACTTATTGAGGAGAAAAAAGTTAAAGAGCGCAAGAAGCTAATCACTTCATGGCCTGAAGAAAATATTCGTATTGAAAAGGCACGATGGGGTAGACACCATATCATTAGCGGAAAATTAAAAGTTGAATTGGGTAAAGAAATCGATGCAACTGCCATTAGTTTAGAAGAAGCTAAAGCGATGATAGAAGCGGTTAAGCCTGCTAAAAAAACCCGTAAGAAACCATCGGCTAAAAAATAACGTCAATGACCTTTGATTTTCTTCAGCCAGTTAGTGATTCGGTAATGGCTCACAACGAGCTCCAACCCGACCAAAGCCTAGGAAAGCAGTTTGTAAAGCATACGGTTAAGTTGGGGGTCCCAGAAATTAAAAACGGTTCTCTGGTACTTCTAACGGTAGAAGAACAGCGTACCCCTTTTGGCAAACGCACAGAGAACTTTGATGCCTCGGCATTTAGAAATGCGTTGTATCCATTATTTATGGGTAACTGGGCGGTGAATTTGGTCGACCTAGGTTCAATCACTGCTGGAGACACCCTTCAAGACACCGAATATTTACTCACGACAGTCGTTGAAGAGTTACTCAAAAAAGAGTGTACACTGATTGTCATCGGTGCTGTTCAGGGATTGACTTATGCTACCTATCGCGGATTCGATCGTTCAGGTAAGATGGTTCATTTAGCCCATGTAGATGACAAGTTCGATTTGAGTATTGGTGAAGAGATGGTTGCTCCAGAAGCCTACCTTTCGCGCATCATCACACAGCCTCCGAACCACTTGTACCACCTTACCCAAATGGGTTACCAGTCTTATTTTGTAGCACAAGAAGAACTTGATTTGCTGGATCAATTGCATTTCGAATTATATCGATTAGGAGCTCTAACCTCAGATATACGTGGGGTAGAACCGCTTTTGAGATCGGTTGATCTGTTGAGTGTTGATATGAAAAGTGTTGAGGCTAGTGCTCTTGGCGAGGTAAATGAAGCCTCTCCGAACGGGTTTACCGGCCGCGAGATTTGCGCCCTTATGCGTTACGCTGGGATTGGAGATACGGTTAAAGTTGCCGGTATCTATGAGGTGGTCAACAACGCCAAGTCGAATGCACTTGCGGCACAAATGATCTGGTATTTCATGGAAGGGTATTCACTAAGAATCTATGAAGAACCAACTGCTGAAAACCCTGACTTCTTAAAATTTAATGTTCCTACTGATGCGGAACACCTTGTTTTCTATAAATCACTTCGAACCGAACGCTGGTGGATACAAGTTCCGAAAGGGAATTTCGAACATGCTGCTAGACCAACAGATAAGCCACTTTTGGTTCCCTGTTTAGAGTCAGATTATCGCAAGGCACTGGATAATGAAGTTCCTGAACGTTGGATGTCAGCATTCAAAAGATCGATGCAGTAAATTGTTATATTTGATATTCGTACCACAGAAAAACCCATTGAAGTTGAAGACTCACACTGTAACTAAGTTTCTCTTTCTATTCTGTACGCTATTTTTTGTGGCAGAGACTATTGCCCAAAAAGGCCCATACGACCTTCGTAAGCCTAAAGGTTCAGAGGATGTAATGATTGGTCCTTTTAGCGGCACATTCACGATGGGTACTGCGGATGATCCTT
>JAYPSS010000180.1:0-2826 GCA_038133115.1 Flavobacteriaceae bacterium
AAGCGCTTATTGTCAGCGCTTTGATAAGCACCAAAAATGATAGGTGTATATTCAAAGTCTTCGCAAAACTCAATGAGTAATTCTTCATCTGCACGATCTGAAAGCGCGCAATAGGCAATGCCATTTTCACGGTCAAGAATTAAACTACCGGTACCTTCTAGAAAAACCTCCTCTTCTTCGGCAGAACTATAGTCGATGACTTCACTGATTTCGAAACCATTTTCTTCAAGCACATCTAGAATATCTTCACGACGTTCTCTTCGTCTATTCTCAGCAAACATCGGATAGAGGCCTACTTTTCCGTCTTCATGCATCGATATCCAATTGTTCGGAAATAGGGCGTCTGGGGTATCATTTTCTTTGATGTCTTCTACGACAATCACATTCACACCATTCGCTCTTAAAAGAGCAACGAACTCATCAAATTCTCTTTGAGCAGCTCCAACCACCATGCGTGGGTCTAGCTGTGTTTCGTTCTGAAAATAATTGTTCACAGCCGTTTCTTCATTCATTCTGAAACTTGCTGGACGAATCATTAAGATATTAGAAGTGTATTGCATAAAATTAGTAGTGACGTATCAGTGGTAAGGTGCTGCAACGAAGAAGCCCTTCTTGTTTAGCGATTTCTCCGTAGGGAATGGCTTCAACCCGAATGCCTTTATCATTGAGCCAATGGTTTAATCGATTAAATCTAACATCTGAGATTACTAGATCAGGAGCCACTGAAAAAATATTACTATTCATAGCATACATCTCTTCTGCACAGATTTCAAAAACGTTCTCCTTTTCGAAATAATTGATAAGCCATTCGGCATCTTGCTCATGAAGAAAGCCGTCTTTATGAATGATGGCATATTTTTCCCCAACAGGCTGAAAACAACAATCTAAATGTAAGGCGTTGGTATAAGGGTCTGTGTTTGATTTTTTAAGCTCAAAAGCTTTTACCTCTCGCTCATTAAAAGTTTCACCGAGCCAGTCCAAGGCTGCCTTATTCGTTCTAGCGGTAATGTAGCTTCGGTAATCCTCTTGAAGGTAGGTGCCTACAAATAAAAATTCTTTGTGAGGCATCACATCACCTCCTTCAACATGAACCTCTTCTGGGGGGCTCAGAATTTTTGTAGGATCGAATAAATCGAGAATCGGTTTCACTGCTGCAAGTTCGTCTTCTCGGTCAGGAAGGATGTTTGAATACACAAAGGTGTCATCGACCACAAAACCGATATCTCGTGAAAAAATTTGATTGTAATTCTCAATAAGCTCAGGGCGATATACTTCGACGCCCAATGACTTTAATCTCTCCGCAAGCCCTTCAATCTCGCGAATCATATCCGCCTCAACGGGATAAGTACCCGCCTTTAGGTGCTCAATCGATTTAGGATCATAAGCTTCATCAATAGATGGAGTAGGGCCGTTGCTTGTCGCTCTTCCCACAATTACCGCCTTCAAAGGGGCGGTCTCATCTTTGACACAAAATGATTTCATAAACCCGATAGTTTGCAAGGCAAAGGTAAGGCTCTAAAATAAGATGGCTTCGCTACAAATTTTAGTATTTTTAAAGCGATGAATGCATATGCTAACGCCTTATTGTATGCGATACCTGCCTTTGTGGTCTTAGTATTAATTGAGATCGCATATGGACATTTTGTCAAGGATCAGAAGTATCGTTTTTTTGACACGCTCAGCAGCCTCAGTAGTGGGGTAACCAACGTGCTTAAAGACAGCCTTGGACTGGCCTTAGTACTGATTAGCTATCCTTTTTTAGTCAGCCAGCTCGCGCTGACACAAACTCCATCTGGGTGGCCTACTTGGGTGATTGCTTTCATTGCCATTGATTTTGCTGGCTACTGGAATCATCGCCTCAGCCATCATGTCAATCTTTTTTGGAATTCGCATGTGATTCACCACTCGAGTGAAGAATTCAATTTGGCTTGTGCCTTAAGACAATCGATCTCGAATCTGATAGGCTATACGGCTATCCTTTTGCTCCCTGCAGCGCTGTTAGGAGTACCTTATCAGGTGATCGCTGTACTGGCTCCGTTACATTTATTCGGTCAGTTTTGGTATCATACCCAGCACATCGGAAAGTTAGGTTGGTTAGAGTATATTTTGATCACCCCTTCACAACACCGGGTACATCATGCCATTAATAAGGAGTATATCGACAAAAATCTCGGACAAATCTTTTCGGTTTGGGACCGACTATTTGGAACTTTTCAAGAAGAATTAGATGAAGTTCCTCCTAGATATGGTGTTCTCAAACCTGCACTTACTTACAACCCACTTTGGATTAATTTTCAGCATCTCTATAATTTGGCCTTCGATGCTTGGCATGCGAAATCATGGATCGATAAGATGAGAATTTGGTTCATGCCTACCGGGTGGAGACCTGCTGATGTCTCAGTCCGCTTCGAGCGTTCGATTATTGAAGATGTTTATGCGTATCAGAAGTATCATCCGAAAGAAACCAGCAGTAGAAAAATTATTGTCTTTATTCAGTTTTTATTGGCCATAGGATTGTTGCTCTATTTATTCTCGCAATTTTCGAGCTTGGAAACAGAGATTCAGCTACTTACAGGAGGTCTTATTTTTTTGATGGTGATGGGGTACAGTTCGCTGATGGACGGTTCAAAATGGGCCTTGTTTTTTGAAGGAATTAGGTTGCTTTATTTAATGACATTATACTTTTTGGTTCCGACATTTTTTAGTGATCTAGCCCTACCTTTTTCTCTCTTAATTGGAGTGAGTTCTTTGTCGGCAATTGCTACTAAAGTCTCTTTATCCTATGAATAAGTGGCTCCAACCTGCAGTAATTGGGAGAGCTTTGGG
>JAYPSS010000181.1:0-2808 GCA_038133115.1 Flavobacteriaceae bacterium
GAATCAAATTATGAAGATGCAAGATACCCACATATTCGTTATTATCGATAACGATCAATTGCGTGATTTCATTTGAATTCATAAGCTGAAGCGCTTCGGATGCCAATCGATCAAAATGAATCGATTTAGGATTGAGGCTCATCAGTTCAGATGCTTTCACCGTGTTGAAGTCAGGACTTCTCTCTAGCATACGTCTTAAGTCTCCATCGGTGATCATTCCGACCACTTTCTCTCCCTCACAAACTGCCGTACATCCTAATAAATTCTTCGAAATTTCGACGATAACCTCTTTCAATGTACTTGAGGGTTGTACTCTAGGTAGTAGTTCGGAGTTGATCAGGTCTTTTACCTTTAAGGTTAATTTTTTACCTAGACTTCCTCCGGGATGGTATTGAGCAAATTGTTCTGCTCCAAACCCTTTACTTTCAAGCGTCGCAACCATTAAAGCATCTCCAAGAGCCAACTGAAGCGTTGTACTCGCTGTTGGTGCTAGGTCATGAGGGCATGCCTCTTTTTCGACAGGAGTTCGAAGGGTTAGCGTAGCACTTTTACTTACTATTGAGTCTAAATTGGCAGTAACTGCAATAAAGGGTAATTCTAGATTTTTTAGGTGAAGGGCCAGGGTCTTGATTTCTTCGCTATTTCCACTTTTAGAGAGGATAAATACTAAATCTCCCTTTTGAATCATTCCTAAATCCCCATGAACCGCATCGGCGGCATGCATGAAAAGTGCTGGGGTGCCTGTGGAGTTAAAACTTGCCACCCATTTCTGCGCAATAAGTGCACTTTTACCGACTCCACTTACTACAACCCTTCCTTTCAGATGAGTGATCATTTCTATGACCTCCTCAAAGTGGTGATCGAGTGTATTCCGGAGATTTTCGAGAGCATCGATCTCAATTTGTAGGACGCGATGCGCGATTTCTCTAAGATTTAAAGGTTTCTTCAAGGGTAAGCCGGTGAATTGTGAAATATGTGTTAAATTCAACTACGAAATTACAAATTATACCCCGAATACATCTGAATTGTTGATTGACAAGTAGACTCTGATGATTCTAAACGGAAATGAATTATATCAAACCCTGAGAAAATTCTTTGGATTCTCTGAATTCAAAGGACTACAAAAGGAGGCTATAGGCGCACTTCTTTCAGGTCGAGATACGTTTGTTATTATGCCAACAGGGGGTGGTAAGTCTTTGTGTTATCAGTTACCGGCATTGATGTGCGAAGGAACCGCGATTGTTATCAGCCCGCTGATTGCCTTAATGAAAAATCAGGTGGATGCGATAAGAAGTCAGTCAGCTGTTTCGGGAATAGCCCACGTTTTAAACTCCTCGCTCACCAAAACCGAGACTCAAACGGTTATCGACGATCTTAAATCCGGAGTTACTAAACTATTGTTTGTCGCTCCCGAGTCGTTAACTAAGCAGCATAATATTGATTTGTTGAAGTCGATACCACTTTCGTTTGTAGCCATTGATGAGGCGCATTGTATTTCAGAATGGGGTCATGATTTCAGACCAGAATACAGAAATATTCGAGCGATTATCGATCGATTATCACCGGGAATACCTTTGATTGCACTTACCGCTACAGCTACTCCTAAGGTTCAAGAGGATATTATGAAGAACTTGGGAATGAAAGAAGCGGTACTACTGAAGTCTTCCTTCAATCGTCCCAACTTGTATTACGAAGTTCGACCTAAAACCGAACAGGTGAATAGTGATATCGTTAAGCTCATTGCTCAACATCCGAATAAATCAGTGATCATTTATTGCCTTAGTCGCAAAAAGGTTCAAGAATTAGCACAGATTCTGCAGTTAAATGGAATTAAAGCAATTCCGTATCACGCAGGTTTTGATGCAAAAACTCGCGCTCTTTATCAAGATCAATTCTTAATGGAGGATGTGGATGTTGTTGTCGCAACTATAGCCTTCGGAATGGGTATCGATAAACCCGATGTTAGGCTAGTGATCCATTACGATATGCCGAAGAGTATAGAGAGTTATTATCAAGAAACCGGTAGAGCGGGTAGAGATGGCGGTGAAGGTATATGTATTGCTTTTTACTCCTCTAAGGATATTGAGAAATTAGAAAAATTCAGCTCTGGTAAGCCTGTTGCAGAGCAAGAAGTTAGTCAGGCGTTATTACAGGACGTTATTGCTTATGCAGAAACTTCGCTTTCGAGAAGAAAATTTATCCTTCACTATTTTGGAGAAGAGTTTGATGAGGTGAACGGAGAAGGAGCAGATATGGATGATAATGCCCGTAATCCCAAAGAACTTTTTGAAGCAGGCGAAGAAGCTGCTCTCGTTCTCGATGTAGTTCAAAAGACTTCAGAAAAGTTTAAAAGCAAGGAGATTGTTCGAATACTAAGAGGGAAGCCTAACGCGATGATCAGCTCTCACAAAATAGATGAGAAACCCTTTTTTGGATGTGGGCATGCCCATAAATCATTTTTCTGGCACGCATTAGTCAGACAACTAGTAATCGCTGGATATTTGCGTAAATCGATAGAAAACTACGGTATTCTGCAGATTACCGAAAAGGGATATACCTTCCTTAAAAATCCATCGAGTTTTCAAATGGTCCTTGATCGTGATTATGATCAAGAAGTTGCTGAGATTCATCAGGAGAAATCAAAAGGCGGAGGTGCAGACGACCAATTGCTGTCTCTACTTAAATCACTCAGAAAAAAAGAAGCTCATAAGCATGGGGTACCACCCTATATCGTTCTTCAAGATCCTTCACTGGAAGATATGGCACTCAAATACCCAACCACTTTAGAAGAATTAGGACAAATACATG
>JAYPSS010000182.1:0-2793 GCA_038133115.1 Flavobacteriaceae bacterium
TTTTTTCTCAAAAATCTCTTTAGATACTTGGCACTCTACTCCCTCGCTTCACTGAGAACAGGAATGGTCAAGGACCTTCAGAATGATCTTTATGACAAACTGATCGACCTACCCATTGCTTATAGTTCTGAAAAACGAAAAGGAGACCTTTTATCTCGGATGACCTCTGATATTAAAGAAATCGAGAGCGCGATTATCAATTCTCTGGAAACCTTGGCAAGAGAACCTCTCACCATTCTCTTTGTGGTTTTCTCGATGCTCGCAATTAGCTGGCAGCTGACACTCTTTGTATTTATCTTTCTTCCCATTACCGGTTTTATCATTGCTAGAGTAGGAAAAACACTGAAGGCTAAATCATTAGAGGCACAAAAAGAATCCGGACTTTTTCTATCCTTTTTAGAAGAGTCTTTGGGCGGTTTGAAAATTATCAAAGCTTTTACCGCAGAGTCGACCGTAAAAGCAAAATTCAACACATCTACCCAAAGGTATCGAAGTACCATGAATGCCGTGTTGCGTAGAAATGGAATGGCCTCCCCTCTCAGCGAATTTTTAGGGGTTTGCGTGGTCATATCTGTTTTATGGTATGGGGGTAGATTGGTATTAGGCACATCATACTCGTTGAATCCGCAACAATTTTTGGGTTACATCGGTCTGTTTTACACCATAATTAATCCGGTAAAATCAATCACAACCGTTAACTACAACATTAAAAAAGGAAAGGCTTCGGCAGAACGGGTTTTAGAGGTCATTCAAACCGATCAAACCATCAAAGACCCAGTAAGCCCTAAACCCTTTCATTTTAAAGAGTCGATCACCTTTGACGACCTTAATTTTGCCTACGAGGAGCAAAACGTATTAAATCATCTAAATCTTACGATTACGAAAGGTCAGATGCTTGCCCTAGTGGGGAGTTCGGGTAGCGGTAAATCAACGATCGCACAGCTCCTATTGAGATTTTACGACTCTACGTATGGTCAATTAAGAATTGATGGTGTAGCGATTCAAGATTTTACTAAAAATGATTTAAGAAATCATATTGCCTTGGTGAGTCAAGACCCATTACTGTTCAATGACACGGTGGCGAATAATATTGCACTATCAAATCCTGAAGCGACCGAAGATCAAATTATATGGGCTGCGAAACAAGCTTATGCCCATGAATTTATTGAGGCTATGCCAGAAGGCTATCAAACCTCCATCGGAGATTCAGGAAACAAGTTGAGTGGTGGCCAAAAACAGCGCATTGCTATTGCTAGAGCCTTTTTAAAAAATGCTCCGATTTTAATATTAGACGAGGCTACCTCAGCACTCGATACGGAGAGCGAAAAGCAAGTTCAAAAGGCACTAGAAGCCATTAGTAAAGATCGCACTACCATTGCTATAGCTCACCGCCTATCCACCATCAGTAATGCCGACCAAATCGTTGTTCTAGACCACGGTCAAATCGCCGAAAAAGGTACTCATCAAGACCTTTTAGCAAAAAAAGGACTCTATGCGAAATTGGTTGCACTACAATCCTTGAGCTAAGAACCGAAAAGCTTCAGAAAGCTTTCTTATCTTCGCGAGCTCAATCACCTTCTATGCGACTACACCGCAATCTTGTTTTTACTGTTTTGGATTCCCTTCATCTGATTTTCAATGAAGGTCAATACGCCGACAAGGTAATTGAAAAGGCCTTAAAAAAAGACAAACGATGGGGTGCTCGCGATAGAGCATTCATAGCCTCAACCACTTACGAGATCATTCGATATAAGAGACTCTATGCTGAGATCGCCGAGATCAACGGTCATTTTTCTGCCCAAAACATAAAGCGCATGTTCGCGGTTTGGACCACACTGAAAGGAATACAAATTCCTGAAGATTGGCCTGAATTTGAACCCACTCCGACACGTAAGATCAAAGGCCGCTTCGACGCGCTTATAAAAACTAGAGCCATTAGAGAGTCAATTCCCGATTGGCTAGATACGCTAGGTGCGCAATCTTTGGGTGATCAATTATGGGAGGCCGAGATTAAAGCACTTAATGAAGAGGCTGATGTGGTTCTTCGAATTAACACCTTGAAAACAACAGTTGAACAGGCCGAAAAACGATTGCAGGAAGAAGGTATTGAAACGGTAAGAATTGCCGATTTACCCGAAGCTCTTCGATTAGTAGAACGGCAGAACGTTTTTCTCACTCAAAGTTTTAAAGAGGGATGGTTCGAAATTCAAGATGGAAGTTCTCAGAAAGTGGCTCCATTACTCGATATTCGTCCGGGACAACGCGTTATTGACGCCTGTGCAGGAGCCGGAGGTAAAACCCTACATTTAAGTTCTTTATTACAGAATAAAGGACAGCTCATTGCCATGGATATTCATCAGTACAAACTGAACAATCTGAAGCTTAGAGCAAGAAGAGCAGGAGCCCATAATATTGAAACTCGTCTGATCGATTCGAATAAGGTGATTAAGAAACTGCACGGCTCTGCTGATCGTGTTCTTATTGATGCGCCTTGTACCGGACTGGGTGTATTGAGACGAAATCCCGATGCCAAATGGAAAATTGATAGCGATTTTCTAGATCGCGTGGTCACTACTCAGCAAGAGATCTTACAATCTTACTCTAAATTGGTTAAGGTAGGCGGTAAAATCATTTATGCCACTTGCTCCATTTTACCCCAAGAAAACGATCAACAAATAGAAAAATTCATGACCTCAGAAGCTGGAAAGAACTTCAGCCTCATCGAAAGACATAATTTGTACGCCTCAAAAGATCATTTCGACGGATTTTTTATCGCGTTACTTGAGCGAAAAA
>JAYPSS010000183.1:0-2738 GCA_038133115.1 Flavobacteriaceae bacterium
AGTCGGGGTGGCAGGATTCGAACCTGCGACCTCCTGCTCCCAAAGCAGGCGCGATGACCGGGCTACGCTACACCCCGAAGGTTTGTGCGGAGAGACTGGGACTCGAACCCAGGCAGCACTTACGCGCTGACAGATTAGCAATCTGCTCCGTTACCACTCCGGCACCTCTCCAATCTGATTTAACCTTTGGTATAAAGGTGGGCGCAAAAATATTGTTTAAGGTCGATTCTAACAAGAAAAAAAGAGAGAAATTTCACTATTCTGGATATTCTACTCGAACATGGTAGATATTGGTTAGTTTTTTCTTGAGAACTGCCTTAATAATTTCGATTTCTTTGAGGGTAATGGTTGCCGCCAAGTACTGTCCGCCTTCTAACTGTCCAGAAATAATTCGCTCCACAAATTGATCTAAAGTTGGGTAATCGGGCTGCTTCAAACTCTTGCTCGCAGCCTCTACGGCATCACACATCATAAGAATAGCCGTCTCCTTTGAAAAAGGAATCGGTCCTGGGTACCTAAAATCTTTTTCGTTCGCTTCTCCTTCCTCTTCGAGCTGCTTTTTATAGAAGTAGTAAACCAAGCTATTACCATGGTGGGTTCGAATAAAATCAATCACACGATCAGGCAGGTTGTTTTTACGCGCGATTTCGATCCCGTTGATTACATGTCGTCTTATAATATGAGCACTTTCTGAAGGAGTTAAATCTTCGTGAGGGTTTGCTCCTTGTATTTGATTTTCGGTAAAGAATTCTGGAGCTGAGAGTTTACCGATATCATGGTAAAGTGCTCCTACCCTAAGCAAAAGACTATTGGCCCCTACGGCATTTGCTGCGGCTTCGCATAGATTAGCCACTTGTAAAGAATGATTAAACGTCCCTGGTGCCTTCTCAGACAATTCTTTTAATAGTTTAGAGTTGGTGTCTGAAAGCTCAAGAAGGGATACGTCTGACACTAAACTAAACAGCTTTTCATAGAGATAAATTAAGGGCTGAGAGAATAGCGTGAGCATCCCATTCAATACAAATAAGATCAACACCCAGAGGTCAATGGATAAAATAACCCCTCCCCTTAATCCATGAAACGCTACATAGGAAATAATGTACACTAGGGTGACAAAGAAAGCAGCAGCGAATAAGTTAGTCCGCTTATGCAATTCATTAGAACCTAGCATCACTACAATACCTGCCGAGAGTTGTAAAAACAAAAATTCGTAGGCATTAGGAAGCACCATACCCAAGATTAACAAGGTCATAAGATGCACGAACAATGCTAACCTCGCATCGAAGAAGTTCTTTAGTACCAATGGTAATATTGAAAGTGGTGCTAAATAAACGAATCGTTCATCTATTTTGGTCAGCACTAATACTAATGATACCATCAGTAGGATGTTAAAGAAAATAAACGTTAACTGATTGGTGTTTTGATAAATATCGAGACGATACCTTTTCAGATAAAGCAAGAGCAACAGTAATAATAACGCAATCAAAATCCCATAGGCTCCAAGAAGGTAATAGGTATTTGATTCTTGCCACTGGTCTGACTGGTATTGGGTACGGAGCGATTCGATGATTTGAAAGGTTGCATCGTCAATCACCTCACCTTTGGCGATGATTAATTTACCTTCAAAGACGATTCCCCGGGTAAGAGACAATTGGCTAAGTTGCGTCTGAAATGCATTTTCAGTAAGCGTTTCTTCAAGAATTAAATTCGGACGTATACTTTGAACCAGAATCGCTTTTAGTGGTTCTAGAACTGACGACTCCACTCCTTTGAACTCAAGACCATTCACACGCTCTTTCAAATTGTCGGTGCCTATTAATTTATCCGCTATAATTGTTTCGGCTTGATTATTCTTAACCACCTTGATTCGATCTGACGGAAAAGAACCTTTAATTACTCCATTCTTATAGATTGCATCAAAGGCGATCTCTAAAGATTTTAACCATAAATTAAACCTACTATTACCCACAGAAACTTTAGGAAAAGTCGATTCAAGACGCTCCGATAAAAAGGAACGTTCAAAAGCAATGATTTCATTGTCATAACGATAATAAAAGGTCTTATCTCTTAATAAGGCATCACGCTCTTCCTGAATTTGGGTATCGGTTTTCTTTATTTCAAAATCAAAGGGTGCGTATAGGTTTTCATAATTCCAGGGCCTCCCCTTAGCGTACTGATAATTGAAGGTTACTTGTGATGGAAAAATCCAGAGTAAAAAGGCGACCGCAGCAACATGGAGTAACACGGTAAATAAAAAAGTTCTTCGCTTTTGAACTTGCTGATGAGATGCGGACATAGTGACGGTCAAGTATTCTTCAAAAATAGAAAATATTGTTTTTTAGTATTTTCGTATTCCTAACGATTTCTCGATTAATTGAAACAGACCCACGGCATTTGCGGACTAAGTGTTATTAATGTTTATAAAACCCCTAGCGAGTCAAGCGAAATCGTTAATCAGCTTTTATACGGAGACCATTTTACGCTGATTGAGGTAAAAAAATTCTGGTCTAAAATCAGATTTGAATACGATGAGTCTACTGGATATATTTTAAACAGCCTTTACGCCACTATCGACTCAGATTTAGCCAAAGAGCTCGATGATTTTTCTAAAGCAGTATACAATAGGCATTTGACGAATTATGCACTTTTAGAAAATCAGCAGCTGTTACCTATTCTCATTGGATCGAGAATGGATATTATGTCTATTCTAGGACATGAAAACAAAGAAACAGAGGAAC
>JAYPSS010000184.1:0-2735 GCA_038133115.1 Flavobacteriaceae bacterium
CTTTCAGGGCTTTTGTTTTTAATTAAAGTTGTGCGATCTTCGCAGCATGAATCGATTACAAACCCTTTCTTCTAGAGAGAAATTACTGATCGCCTTTGTACTCATAGCAATACTAAGTCGTCTCATACCTCATTTACCTAATTTCACTGCGGTTACGGCTACAGCTCTTTTTGCAGGACGTCACTTTAAAAATAAGACCCTTGCTTTTGCTGTGCCCTTTACGGTAATGATCCTCTCTGATGTAATCCTTGGCTTTTACACCATTAGCTGGTTTGTTTACGCCTCATTTGCTGCAGTTGTTTTTCTAGGACAATGGTCTCAGAAAATGAATGTGCTTACCGTCTTGTCTTCATCGCTTGCCTTTTTTATAATTTCTAATTTTGGGGTTTGGCTACTCGGATATCCGTTGACTGTCGAGGGCTTCATCGCTTGCTTTACCGCCGCCATTCCATTTTTTAGAAATGCACTATTAGGAGATCTTTTTTACGCGGCTGTCCTTTTTTACAGTTTCAAGTGGGTTGAGCGACGTTACCTTCTTGGGGTTCAGTCTTAAATAAAGCCCTATTTTCGCGCCATCAATCAAAAACGCGAAATGAAGAAGTATCTAAGACTTTTCGACTTTACTTACACTTTTAGCTACAAAACCGAGATTCTTTCGGGGATAACCGTTGCTTTGGCTCTGGTGCCTGAAGCAGTTGCTTTTGCATTAATTGCCGGTCTCTCTCCATTAACAGGCTTGTATGCCGCCGTTGTAATGGCATTGATTACTTCCGTTTTCGGTGGCCGACCTGGTATGATTTCAGGTGCTACTGGCGCTGTCGCTGTAGTCCTCGTTTCATTGGTTCAATCACACGGTGTAGAATACGTCTTTGCTGCCGTAGTCTTAGCGGGTCTAATTCAGATTTTGTTTGGGCTATTGCGTTTAGGTAAGTTTATTCGTTTGGTGCCCCATCCCGTAATTTTCGGATTTGTTAATGGCCTGGCAATTATCATTTTCATGTCGCAATTGGCTCAGTTCAAAGATGCCTCGGGAAATTGGTTAGAAGGCTCTGCCTTATATCTCCTTCTTGGTTTAGTGGCCCTCACGATGCTTATTATTCATTTTTTGCCAAAGCTAACCAAGGTTGTTCCTTCCTCACTTGCAGCTATACTCATCATTTTCGGGTTGGTAACCTTCTTTAATTTAGACACGCGTACCGTTGGGGATATCGCATCTATAAAAGGGGGCTTTTTACCCTTTCATGTTCCTGCGATCGATTGGACACTTGAGTCCTTGAAATTAATTGCTCCGTATTCACTAATCATTGCAGGTGTTGGTCTTATTGAGAGTCTACTTACTCTTAATATCGTAGATGAGATTACAGAAACTAGAGGTTCTGCCAACAAAGAGGCTTTAGCTCAAGGGGTTGCTAATACCCTATCGGGAATGTTTTCGGGAATGGGCGGATGCGCCATGATCGGACAATCACTCATTAACGTCTCTAACGGCGCTCGAGCACGTCTTTCGGGAATCGTTGCTGCTATCGGACTCCTTAGTTTTGTCATGTTTGGTTCATCTCTTATAGAGCGTGTGCCTATGGCAGCACTTACCGGGCTTATGATTATGGTATCGATAGGGACATTCGAATGGGCTAGTCTTAGAACCTTTAACAAAATGCCTAAATCAGATGTTTTCGTAATGGTTTTAGTGACCTTAGTGACGGTATTCCTTCATAATCTTGCCCTAGCGGTTATCGTTGGCGTCATTATCGCTGCTCTTGGTTTTGCATGGGATAACGCTGTTCGAATTCGTGCCCGTAAGCGAATTGATGATAAGGGAGTGAAGCATTATGAAATCTACGGTCCACTTTTCTTTGGTTCAGTAGCGGCTTTCAATGAAAAGTTCGATGTATCTAATGATCCTGATGAGGTTGTGATTGACTTTGCAGAGAGTCGTGTAGTTGATATGTCGGCTATTGAAGCCCTAAATAAGGTTACTGAACGTTACGCTAAGTCGGGGAAGAAAATTCATTTAAAACACCTCAGTAAAGACTGCTTGAGATTGATAAAAAATGCAGAAAGTTTAATAGAGGTAAACATTATTGAAGATCCTACTTATAAGGTGGTAGCAGACAAATTATAGATTCTGAGGTTAATTTCAGTACGTAAAAGCCGCTCTTTGCGGCTTTTTTGTTGAACTACACCCTATTTTTTTGCACTATTTTAACCTAAATTAGGTAGCAAATCAAAAAGTTAGATTTCAAAAAAAGTGTGAGATAATTAACAATTCGATAATTATGCTGTGAAAAACTGCAAATATAGGCCTATTTGGCATCCGATATTTTGCATGTGTTAATTTTTGCATTATTTTAACGCCTTGAAAATAAACTAAACTTAAACTTTACTCTTATGAAAATGATGCTTAAAGGTTTTCTGTTTTTCGCGGCACTATTGTGTTTCGGTATGACAGAGGCGCAGACTGTTTCAGGTACTGTTTCTGATAATCAGGGACCACTACCAGGTGCGACAGTCGTAGTTAAAGGTACAGCTACGGGTACTACAGCAGACTTCGATGGTAATTATTCGATTTCAGCTGGTGCAGGAGATGTACTTGTGTTTTCTTATGTAGGTTACACTGCACAAGAAATCACTGTTGGCAACCAGAGTACTATTAATGTAGTGCTTGAGTTGGGCAACGTGCTTGAGGAGGTTGTAATCACTGGTTACGGTTCTCAGCAACAAAAAGAAATTACTTC
>JAYPSS010000185.1:0-2692 GCA_038133115.1 Flavobacteriaceae bacterium
CTAAAACCAACCTAACGATGAAAACCAATCACAAAGCGGTTTGGCTTGTAGTGCTAATTGCCCAAATAATCCCAGCCATTTGGTATGGTCTATTTGTAGATACCTATCTCTCGTTAAACCATCTAACGATGGAAGATACTGCTCACCCTATAGCCTATTTCGTGAGTATCGTAAGTGCAACTGCGCTGACGTATATGCTTAGTTACATCTATGGTCGAATGAATATTTTATCGGCTATAGACGGAGCAAAAACGGCCTTGATTATTGGTTTTCCCATTTATATCTTAGGGCTTATAACTTGGAATCTATTTTCATTACGCCCCTATGCATTGGCATGGTTAGACGGAGGAGTAAATTTAATCATTCTAATCATCGCTGGAGCTATTATCGGCGGATGGCAAAAGAAATAACACCTTGAAAAGTGCTTCGAAATACACCGAATTTTTGATCCTTGCGATTATCGTAATCCCGGTAATTTATCTTCTTGCAATCTGGGCAGAGCTACCCGAAGAGGTTCCTATGCACTGGAATGCTAAGGGTCAGATCGATCGATATGGGAGTAAAAATGAGTTGGTAGGTTTGCTATTCATATTAAATCTCCCGCTTTATTTCATCTTGAAATACGCTCCGAAAATTGATCCTAAGAAGAAAATTAGTGACGCTCAACTTGCGGGCCTGCGACTAGTCATGCATTTGTTCATGTCCGCGCTCGCCTTATTTATTCTGTATTCTACAAAACAAGCTGAAATGTCTAGCCCTTTTGGCATTATCAGCTTGGTCGGCTTACTCTTTGCGGTATTGGGATGGTATTTCTCAAGGTTAAAGCCGAACTATTTCATTGGTATTCGAACGCCTTGGACCCTCGAAAACGAAGAGGTCTGGACAAGAACGCACAAGGCAAGTGGCCCTGTATGGATAATTGGAGGGATACTTATGGCTATTGCTCCTTTAATTGTAGAGTCGGCATCGGCCTACATAGTTATCGGTATTACCCTTCTACTGACGATATATTCGGTGGGGTATTCGTGGTGGGCATTTAAGAATCCGATCCAGAAGAGCGGAGACTAGGTTCTTCATCAACGACACGCAACCCGGCTTCTGAACCTTCAGACTGTGCTTTGCTTGTAAAATACAGTGAAATCTCATTAAGCAGATTCGTACCAGTCATGGGCACTTCTAAGTCAATAGTTTCTAGGCGCTCTAATGCTCTATGAACCGCTTTTGGACTAGGTATACGAATGGTACAATTTAGATGCTCATTCGATCTGTTCTCAAAAAGTTTGGCATAAATGTTACCCGTAACCTTGGCTCCTTCATTCAATAGAACTTTACCGGTGCAGTAAACATCACCTTTGATTTCACCATCAACAGTAAGACCATTACATACAAGGTCTCCTACCACTTTAGCTTCGGTTGAAACGTAAATCTTTTCAGAAGAAACCACGGCTCCGAAATACTGACATTCAATTCTTAAGCCACGATTGGTTTTAAACTGTCCATCAATAACCGATGGTGCCGACAAGATAATCGGAGAAGATTCGTTAGTTACTTTCTTAGATTTAAGCATGCCTAAAATTTTAAGGGAAAGCAATATAGGCATAGATTGCCCAAAGAAAAAATAATACTTTTGACTATCAGACGCTTAGGTAGCCGTTACACCACTATTTAAAATCAAAACCGCCCTACAAGAGGGCGGTCTTTTTTTATAGCTATACTCCAACTATTTTCCTGATCTGTTCAACTACATCAGGATTTAACAATGTCGATACATCACCAAGGTTAGACACCTCATTCGAAGCAATCTTCCTTAGGATTCTTCGCATGATCTTACCTGACCGCGTTTTGGGCAGACCGGGTACGAAGACAATCTTATCTAGTTTAGCAATAGGACCTATTTTCTCTGAGATCAATCGATTGATTTCAACGCAAAGCTCGTCTTGATCCCTATTGTTCGCCTCGTCTTTTAAAATCACATAACCGAAAAGGGCGTTTCCTTTGATATCATGAGGGAATCCGACAATAGCAGATTCGGCAACTCCTTGGTGCTCATTAATCGCATCTTCAATCGGAGCAGTCCCTAGATTATGGCCCGAAACAATAATTACATCGTCAACTCTACCGGTGATTCGATAGTATCCGACTGCGTCACGAGAAGCACCGTCACCGGTGAAATACATGTTCTTATAGGCTGAGAAATAGGTTTCTCGGTAACGTTCGTGGTTGCCCCAAATCGTTCGAGCAATCGATGGCCATGGGAACTTAATGCACAAACGACCCTCTACCTGATTTCCTTTGATTTCTTTGCCGTTTTCGTCCATCAGGGCGGGTTGCACGCCGATGAAAGGCAAGGTCGCAAAGGTGGGCTTAGTAGGGGTTGAGTAAGGGATTGGGGAAATCATGATTCCTCCCGTTTCTGTTTGCCACCACGTATCAACAATGGGGCTTTCTTTTTTACCCACATTGTTGTTGTACCAATGCCAAGCCTCTTCATTGATGGGCTCCCCGACAGACCCCAACACTTTAAGCGAGGAGAGGTCGTATTTCTCTACGAGCTCTAAAGGCTCCTTTGCTAAAGCGCGAATCGCGGTGGGTGCGGTATAGAATTGTGTGATCTTATGCTTCTCCACAACCTCCCAAAAACGACCGTAATCGGGATATGAAGGTACTCCTTCGAACATCACGGTTGTAGCAC
>JAYPSS010000186.1:0-2685 GCA_038133115.1 Flavobacteriaceae bacterium
GTAATGATTGGTCCTTTTAGCGGCACATTCACGATGGGTACTGCGGATGATCCTTACGGAGTAAAAGATGCCCCCCGAAAAGAGGTGACTATCAAGAAATTTTTAATCGACGAGTCTGAGGTGTCGAATAAAGAGTACCGACGATTCGTGAAGTATGTGCGTGACTCGATTGCTCGCACCAAGTTGGCACGCCTCGCCGAAGATCTTGGGCTTACTGCTGAGGACGAAGGCATCGGACGCTATGCTTTTTTACCCCTTGACACCGCCAAGGTTGCCGATAAGTATTATTATGAAAATTACCTTCTCTTTAGTGACGATATCTATGCGGGTAGAAAATTGAACTGGGATGTAGATTTAGAGTGGGAGCCTGAGCGATATCCTGACATTTATTATGCTGAGGTGATGGACTCGCTTTTTTTAGAAAAGTGGGAAACCTACAACGGTAAGCGCATGCTTGATGTTAAGCAGTTAAAATACAAATACACCTGGTTTGACGCCAAAGCGGCCTCAAAAAATCCGAAACAAAATCCGATTGATTTTGTTCGCGAAGAGGTGGTGTCTGTATATCCTGATACTCTTGCTTGGATGAAGGATTTCGAATACTCGCTGAACGAGCAAATGTTCACTGAATACTTCTGGCATGAGCAGTACGATGATTTCCCGATCGTTGGGGTGAACTGGGAGCAGGCGAAAGCGTATTGCGATTTCAAAACTCATGCAATTAATGAGAACTACGAAAAACTTGGAAAGCCGGCAGTACCCGCCTATCGCCTGCCTACTGAAGCAGAGTGGGAGTTTGCTGCTCGAAACGGAGATTCTGAATTAATTTACCCATGGGAGGGTGAAGACTTGATTCATAAAAACAATGGCTATAAAGCGAATTTTAAGCCTGATGACGGTTATGATGCGGATGGGGAGGTTTACGCGGCCAAGGTTAAAGATGCTAAGTATTTTCATCCGGGGAGTTCAAAACTCTACCACATTGCTGGTAATGTAGCCGAATGGACGGCTTCAACTTACAATCCTGATAGCTACGAATTCACATCTCCGCTCAACCCAAATTATGTGGATCCTGAAAATCCTAAAAAGACCATTCGTGGAGGATCTTGGAAAGACATCGCATACTTCATCAGAGTAAGTACTCGTGATTATGAACATAAAGACTCTGCACGTGCCTATATCGGTTTTAGAACCGTTCGTGATTACGTGCCCCCAAAACTTGACAATTAAAGATCGTTAATATGCTTTCGAAAAAAAACATGAATATGGCTTACGGTCTCGGCGCATCAGTCGTGATTCTAGGAGCACTTTTTAAGTTAACCCACTTTGAGATCGGATTTTTAAACGGTTCTGTACTTCTTAGTATCGGATTGATTACAGAGGCTATAATTTTTGGTATATCAGCCTTTGAAAAACCTGAAGAAGACTATGATTGGGCTCGTGTTTATCCGCAATTAAGAGGTGGATCGGCAAGTACTGCACCTGAAACGCCTGAAGGGTTGCTGTCTAAGAAAATTGACTCCCTTCTTAACGAGGCGAAAGTCGATGCCGATCTTATGAAGCGACTCGCAGAGAGCATTGAAAATTTTGAACAGCTTGCGAAGCAAATTCAGCCCTCGGTCGAGGCCTTAGGTCAAACCGAAAAGTATGCGCAAGAGTTAGCTAAAACGACCGAGCATCTCCAATCGCTACAGCAGATGTATGCCTCACAAGTAGAGACCAATAATCAGAAAACCAACCTCGATAGAGAATTAGCAGAGCAGACAGCACTTCTCAAATCTCAACTAGTTCCTTTGGTTGAGAATATTAAAGGACTCAATGAGGTGTATAGCGGCATGTTAAGCGCACTTAAAAAATAAGTATGGCTTCAGGACTAGGACCAAGACAGCGCATGATTAACCTCATGTACCTTGTGTTCATCGCAATGCTTGCGTTGAACATGAGTAAAGAGGTGTTATCAGGATTTGGTTTGCTCAATGAAAAATTCGAGCGCAATGTCGAGAAGACTGCAGTGAGTAATGCTCAATACCTGCTTTCATTACAACAGAAGGCAAGTGAGAACCCGGCTAAGTTTGGTCCTCTCTATCAAAATGCCTTAGACCTAGAAAAGGCGGCTACTAGTTTCTCATCGTATTTAGAGACGCTTAAATCTGAGATGCTGGCTACCGTTAAAGATCCATCTGACTATGAGGTGATGGATTTGAGTAACTATCTCGATGCCAAATTTTTTAAAGGGGAACGTTTAACCGAGGAAGGAGATGTATTTGTCGCGAACATTGACACTTTCAAAAATGAACTTCTTCGCATTATTCCGGAGCAAAACGAGGCCTTAAGAGCCTCTGTTTTCGAGCGATTTGAAACGGGTGATGGGGAGCATGAAGTTACCAATCGTGATGGTCAAAAACTAGGATGGTTGAACTATCACTTTGAAGGGTTTCCCCTTGTTGCTTCACTTACCAAGATTAGTGCAATGCAATCCGATGTCGAAGCAACTGAGCAAGAAATATTGCAATCGTTACTTGAGGGTCAATTGACTAGAGAGGTATCCATGACCAACTATACCACCCTTTTAGAGCAATCCAAAGGAGCTTATTTCTCTGACGAGTCTTTCGACGGTGCGATTGTGCTTGGACGTAAAGACGGAACAACACGTCCTAACGAGGTGAGTTTGAAATTAGATGGTGT
>JAYPSS010000187.1:0-2637 GCA_038133115.1 Flavobacteriaceae bacterium
ATTGAGAAAAAACCTCTTCGACGCTCACTCCCATCAACCACATCATCGTGCACCAGTGAAGCCGTATGAATAAGTTCTATAATCGATGCCCCACGGTAGGTACGTTCCTCAATTTTTCCTTCTCCTAATAGTTTGGCTACTAAAAAGACAAACATGGGGCGCATTTGTTTGCCCTTGCGAGAAGCAATGTAATAGGTGATTCTGTTGAGTAATGAAACGTTAGAGGCCATCGCTGCTTTGAACTTCTCTTCAAAGCGATCCATCTCTTCGATAATGGGCTGTCTGATTTTAACGACCTCTTGCAATGTGATGAATTATTCTTTAGTTAAAGGTACCAATTTATTAGCCAGTTGCCCGCAAGCTGCATCGATATCTTTTCCTCTTGATCGGCGAACCGTGACCGTTATTCGAGCAGCAGTAAGAGCTTTTTCGTAGGCGGTAATAATTTCTGCGGGAGCCGCCTGAAACTGATCGTCTCCGATAGGATTATATTCTATAATATTCACCTTACACGGCACCTTTTTAGCGTAGCTGACGAGTGCCTTTATATCCTCAGGAGTATCATTAATATCTTTCCAAATGAGATATTCAAGGGTAATTCTACTCTTAGTCTTTGAATACCAGTACTGTAAGCTATCCATAAGCTCATCAAGCGGAAATCGATTACTAAAGGGCATAATCTGATTACGCACTTCTTCTCTAGCCGAGTGAAGGCTAAGCGCTAGCTGAAATCTAGAATTTTCGTCTGCTAATTTTCGAATCATTTTAGGAATACCCGATGTAGAAACCGTGATTCGCTTGGGAGACATGCCTAGCCCATTACATATCTTATCCACAGCTTTAACCACGTTATTGTAATTCATAAGTGGTTCACCCATCCCCATAAATACAATATTCGAAAGCCCTCTGTTGTAATACTTCTTACTCTCTCTGTCGAGCGCCACTACTTGATCGTAAATCTCATCGGGCTCCAAATTTCGCATCCGTTTGAGCTTAGCCGTTGCGCAAAATTGACAATCAAGACTACAACCTACTTGACTTGAAACACAAGCTGTGCTTCGAGTTGCAGTAGGGATTAACACCGATTCTACTGCCAAACCATCGTGAAGACGTATCGCGTTTTTAATGGTGCCATCAGCACTTCTTTGCGAGCGATCAACACTGACGTTATTGATAACGAAAAACTCTGAAAGGAGTTGGCGAGTTTCTTTAGAAAGGTTAGTCATCGACTCAAAGTCGTGAACTCCCTTTTCCCATAACCAACTGTAAACCTGATCCGCTCGAAACGCAGCCTGTCCATTTAACTTAAAGAATTCACGGAGCTCCTCCTTGCCCAAGGCACGGATATCTCTTTTCTCCCTTAAGTCTTCGGAGGCCATAATTATAAGATTAGCATCGCATCACCATAAGAGTAGAAACGATACTTCTCTTTAACTGCTAGTTCGTAAGCTTCGGTAATTAAATCGTGATCTGCAAAGGCAGAGATCATCATAAGTAGCGTACTTTTTGGTAGGTGAAAATTGGTCACCATCGCATCCGCTATTGAAAAGTCGTAGGGAGGAAAGATAAATTTATTGGTCCAACCTTCGTAAGGATTCAATAAGCCTTCAGAGGATACAGAACTCTCCAATGCACGCATTACGGTAGTACCTACAGAACATACTTTACGCTTTTGCATTTTCGCATTATTTACCCGTTCTACCGCTTCTTGGCTGATTACTACCTCTTCACTATCCATTTTGTGCTTAGAAAGATCTTCTACCTCTACCGGGTTAAAGGTTCCTAGCCCGATATGCAACGTTAACTCGGCAAAATCGATACCCTTGATCTCCAATCGCTTTAATAAATGCTTTGAAAAGTGCAGACCAGCGGTTGGCGCAGCTACTGCCCCCTCATGCTTTGCATAAATCGTTTGGTAACGCTCCTCATCTTCTGGCTCTACCGCACGACGGATGTATTTCGGAAGCGGAGTTTCTCCTAGTTCACGAAGTTTCTTTCTAAACTCTGTATACGATCCATCGTATAAGAATCTTAGCGTTCTTCCTCTAGAAGTAGTATTGTCGATTACTTCAGCCACCAATGAATCGTCGTCGCCGAAATAGAGTTTATTTCCGATTCGAATCTTACGCGCAGGGTCAACTAAAACATCCCAAAGGCGCTGTTCTTGATTTAGTTCTCTCAGCAAAAACACTTCGATTCTTGCACCTGTTTTTTCCTTATTTCCGAATAAACGTGCAGGGAATACCTTCGTATTGTTCAGTACCATCACATCCCCCTCATCGAAATAGTCAATCAGGTCTTTAAACATTTTATGCTCAATCTTTCCTGAATCGCGATGCACCACCATAAGGCGAGATTCATCGCGGTGTTCTGCCGGATACTCGGCTAATAAGTCTTTAGGAAGATCAAAATCGAAGTTGGATAATTTCATTGCTTGTAACTTAAGGGCCGCTAAGATACAATCCTGAGCAGGGCAAAGTCAAGAAAAAGCCGAATTATCTGGACTTATGAAATCTGGTATCCGATCGATGAAAGGTGTTTCCAAAAATCCGGATAAGACTTTTCTACCACAAAAGACTCCTCGATCGTCAAAGGAATTAAAATCGCCAGAGGAGCGAACGCCATTGCCATTCGATG
>JAYPSS010000188.1:0-2608 GCA_038133115.1 Flavobacteriaceae bacterium
TTTGGGATAACTTTGCACTACCTAATCAGCGTAGTACAATGGATATTCAATTTAACAGCAAAGAAATTCTAACGGCGTCCATGATTCTCTTCGCCGTAATCGATATTCTTGGTTCAGTACCAATCATCATTTCATTACGGCAAAAGGTAGGTCATATTCAATCTGAAAAAGCATCTGTGGTCGCTGGTGTTATTATGATTGCCTTTCTCTTTATTGGTGAAAGAATTCTGAGCCTTATCGGTATTGATGTGAATTCATTTGCTGTGGCCGGTGCAATTGTTATATTCTTCTTAGCGCTTGAGATGATTTTAGGGATAAGCATTTTCGGAGAAGAAGCGCCTGAGACAGCTTCGGTGGTGCCGATTGCGTTTCCGCTAATTGCCGGTGCAGGTACCATGACATCCATCCTTTCGTTGAGAGCTGAGTATGATGTTCAAAACATTATTGTCGCCATCATTCTTAATTTAATCGTGGTTTACATAGTACTAAAATCTTCGAAGCATATCGAGAAGGTTCTAGGTAATAATGGCCTAACAGTGATCAGAAAAGTTTTCGGCATTGTTCTGCTTGCTATCGCTGTAAAACTATTCGCGGCAAACGCTCCTCAACTTTTTTAAATTAATTCACTATGAACAAGATTGTCTCCTACATCATCCTATTCATTGCTGTCGGATTAGCAGTATTCAATACCTATCACATCGACTTTAACAATATGTGGGCCGATGATTCTAGAACTGCTATTTACGGAGTGTTAGTCTCGTTAATCGTAGTTCTGATCGTGCTTATCAATATTCAATCTCTGAAAGTAAAAGAGAAACTAAAGTAGACTCTAAACGACCCTATTCGCCAAGCATCGTTATTCTGCATCTAACTGTACGACCTCAACTCCGGCCTTTTGAAGAAATTCTAATCCGGTGGTGTCTTTATAAGCCTTGTCGTAAACTAGTCTTTTAATGCCTGCCTGATAAACCAGCTTACTGCATTCGCGACATGGAGAAAGGGTTAGGTATAGCGTAGCTCCTTTACAAGACTGTGTGGAGCTTGCAACCTTTAAAATAGCGTTAGCTTCTGCGTGAAGCACATACCATTTCGTATAGTTTTCTTCGTCTTCACAGGGGTTTTCGAAACCGGTGGGAGTGCCGTTGTATCCGTCAGAAATGATCATACGATCTTTTACAATCAGTGCTCCTACCTTTTTGCGGGTACAGTGAGATAATTCGCCCCAGCGTTTAGCCATTGCAAGATAGGCGAGATCGTATTTCTGTTGTTTTTTAGCTTCCATTAGAATGGCCAGTTACCCACAGCTATTTTGATTGACAGAATCAATACTAAAGCTGAAAGAATACGTAAGATAAGAGGCTTTCGTTCACTAGCCAAAAGCGCAATCAAAAGTGTAAGTAGTAAGGTCGACGTGATGACAATAATTTGAGCCAACTCAATGCCCAAGGTAAAGCCGGTGAGTGCGGTGAGCTTGCTCGTTTCTCCACTCATGATCATTCTGAAGTAATTAGAGAATCCGAACCCGTGTATTAAACCAAAAAACACCGTTGCGGCAAGTTGAATACCATAAGATCCTTTTGAGCTGCTACTGGTTATTAAGTTGTGAATTGCTGTGAGCGCAATAGTAACAGGAATCAGAAATTCAATCATTCCTGCATCCACACTCATTACATTAAAAGCGGCTAAAGCGAGTGAGAGGCAATGAGCCAAGGTAAAGGCGGTTGCCAACACCAATAGTCTAGAAAAAGACTTAAATAAATAAGGTAGGGCAAGGGCGAACATGAAAAGTACGTGATCGTATCCGTTCGGATCTAGTACGTGATTAATTCCTAGTTCAAAGTAAAATAAAAGTGTGTCCATTATTTAATTCCTCGTTCTTTTTGAAGGGTATCGTAGGCTTTTTGAATCTGCTTAAACTTTTCCTCTGCCCCCGCTTTTAGGGCAGGGTCATCGGTAATTACTTTATCTGGATGATAGGTTTTAGCAAGGCCTCGGTAAGCCTTTTTTATTTCGTCATTAGTGGCAGAAGGCTCAATCCCAAGAACCTTATAGGCCTGATCAGAACTGTCTTCGAATAGGGCTCTTAGACGCTCCCATTGTTGAACACCTAGATAACGCGCTATTTCGGCTAGTTTGTTAATCTCTGATTGACTAATACTACCGTCAGACTTAGCAAGGTCAATTAAAAAATATAAGATCTGCTCTCTTGTCGCATAGGAAGTATATGATCGAAAAGTAGAGGCAATTTTTGCCACATTTATCTCGCTTTGATTGATTTGAGACTTGAAGCTTCTAAAAACCTCATTAGCACGCTGCACACCGTAGTTTTTGATAAAAAACTGACGAACATAGTCAAGCTCAGCTTGATCTACTTTGCCATCGGCCTTGATGATGGCTGTCGCTAATGAAATGAGGTTGATGCCGAAGTCAAAGTTGGCGGGTCTCGAATGGCTAAAGGTTTTAACGGTAACATTTGACTGAAACATTCTGCCGATAAAATAGCCGAGAATAGCCCCAGGAAAACGCAGGATGAAATAACCGATAAAGGCTCCGATAATAGGTGCAATTGAACGCATGAGGGCAAAGATACACTTTTGAAAAACCCTAT
>JAYPSS010000189.1:0-2569 GCA_038133115.1 Flavobacteriaceae bacterium
ACCGGTCCCAAGTCTGAGCCTCCAATACCAATATTTACAATGTCGGTAATCGATTTCCCCGTATAGCCCTTGTGCTCGCCGCTAATCACTCGATTACAAAAAGATTTTATTTGAGCCTTAACTTGGCTTACCTCTTCACTAACAGCTTGGCCATCAACCTTTGGACCAAAGGCATTCGTTCTTAATGCAGTATGCAGTACGGCACGACCTTCAGTTACATTGATTTTATCTCCTGAGAGATAGGCTCTTTTGGCAGCTTCAAGTCCTGATTCTTCGGCTAAACTATAGAGTGAATCAAGTACACGCTTATCAGAAAGATGCTTGGAAAAATCTACAAAAAAATCTTCCCACTCGACACTCATGGATTGTGCGCGCTGAGCGTCTGCTTCAAATAACTTTGAAATAGAGGCTTGCTTAAATTCGTTACTAAGTTCTTGTAATTGCTTCCAGCTCTTCAGCTGAGTTGGGTTATTGTGCGGTAAGGGCATTTTCGTTTTCGATTGAATTTTGAGCGAGTGAAGTTAAGTCATTTTCTCCCAAATATTCAATGCACTCGAGCTGTTCAAGCGGAGTCTTGATATACTCAAAGTAATCTTTAGCTAAAGAACGATCAATCGGAGCAGCTGCAGGTAGTTTTTCTTTTAAAGGATCTACTTGCTGTCCGTTTTTCCAGAAGCGATAGCAAACGTGAGGGCCAGAAGTGTTGCCGGTCATGCCTATCCATCCGATAATATCCCCTTGACGCACTCGTTGACCTTTCTTCACATTTAGCTTTTTCATGTGAAGGTATTGCGTGCTGTAGGTGCCGTTGTGCTTGATTTTTGCATAAATCCCATTACCTCCTCTTCGAGTGGCTTCTGTGACAATACCGTCTGCTGTCGCAATAATAGGTGTACCTACTGGTGCAGCATAATCTGTACCCTTATGAGCTCTTGTCTTGTTGCCATAAAAGGCAATTTTTCGATTGAGGTTATAGCGTGAGGATATGCGATACGCATTAAACTTTAGGGGAGCCTTCAAGAAGGTTCTTCTTAGATTATTACCCTGTTCGTCGTAATATTCAGTTTGTAAGGTCTTCTCATTTACGTTAGCGGCAAACGCGTAAAAAGGTTCACCTCTGTGCTCGAACATAGCCGCTTTTATCGATTTGATACCGGCTGGAGTCCCATCGCGTAATCTTCGTTCTAAAGCGACCACTTTAAAACGGTCACCCTCATACAGTCTGAAAAAGTCAATGCTCCAGGCGTAAATATTCGCCAACTCTTGACTTAAATTTTGATCAATTCCTTGACGGTCTAAGGTCTGATAGAGTGACCCTTCGATTACTCCTGAGACCTCTTTCTCAACAAGTTCATACGGATGTTTCTCTTCATAAACCTCAACCTCTTCTCGTAGATCAACTACGGTATAATTCAGAAAGTCATTTTCGTAGATAAAGATTTCAGGCTTTTCGAGGCTATCACAACTTTTTAGAACACGGTAAGGCTTACCCACTTGAATCTTTCTGAGATCAAACGATTTTCTAGACATACGGGCCGCTTGATTAACCTTTTGGTAATCAGCGTCACGTGAGAGCATGATTTTTCCGAAAGTATCCCCCCTTCTTACCGTATCTAATTCAACTTCGTAATCGATCATATTGAATCCGAACTCAATTTGTTCGGGCATCTCAACCGCACTTGATCCCATAAAAGATTCTCCGTCACCTGATCCGCAAGACAACATGGCAAGAGCAAGTAGAGAGTAGAAAATGGGGATAATCTGTTGCGGTAATTTCATCTTACAAAGTTGCTAAATTCAGAACTGCTTGTCAATCTTTAGTTGACAATCACTTCGAAGGAATTCTTGAGCCCTTTAAATCCGTCTAAGTCAGCTTTAATAGACCCAAATCGAAGGTCTGCTTGAATGCGTACGGGAATTCTATTTTTATCATCACTCACCCAAAGCGTTAAAGATTCTTCAGCTCTAAAAATCCTACCCGACTTAACTAGTGGTCTAAATGCAAGGCACCTAATCTTACCAAATGGAGTTTTTAATACCTCTTTACCTAGGTACTTCAATTTAAAGTCATAAATACCATCATCGTCGAATAACATATCCAAGGCAATCTCATCGCCAATTTTAACCGATGATAAATCGAAGGTCTCACGCAAATAATAGGTGGCTGAAATGATATCCTGAAGGTCTTTTCGAATATCCAACTCGAAAAAAGTATCGTCTTTGATATTGTTGATCAGCGCCGTTTCACGATCAAAGTCAAAGTCGATCGAGATATTCTTGGTGTATCCTCCTTCATCGATATCTCTCAAAAAAAAGATCGGACGTATCTCTGTTTTTGAAAAAATACTTTCATAAACATCCTCTACCTTGAAGAAAAGCGAAGCCAAACCTGTGGTTCTACCTTCACCAACAGCATGAAATGCAGGTTCTCCCCTGAAAATGGTGTCCTTTATTGAAAGAGTAGCATAGCTCGCATTGAAAAACCCATAATGAAGGCGATAGCGCAACCATTCGCCAGCTTCGAAAGTTTGATATTCTGATTGGTCTTGAGAATATCCAAAACTCATCA
>JAYPSS010000190.1:0-2565 GCA_038133115.1 Flavobacteriaceae bacterium
CGCTCGGCTACAATTTCACTAAGTCGCTCCCATTGATCCGGTTGTTTTTCTTTATCCCATGCACTCTTAAAAGAAGATCCCACATTGTAACGGGCCACGGCAAGGGTCTCTACCTCTTTTCCATTGTCATAAAAAACCAGGATGGTACGTCGTCTAGCAGCTAACCACTCTGCTGGAAGCATGGTTTTTATAATCGGGTCTTCATTGTATTCCCTTGAAACTACAATCCACATATCGATATCTGCGGTGCGCATCATCTCTGGGAGATAATTTTGAATCTTATCTTCGAGTAATTCATTGATTACTCGTGCACGTTCTTTCATGGGTAAAATGGAGCCATAATCTTGAGCTGAGACTAGACTCACCACTAAAGTCAAAAGAAAAGATGCAATGAATTTCATACCTTACTGTTCTATAATTTCACCTTAAGATATGGCAATTTTTGTTCAAGTAATTCGCTACCTCTTCGCAATACTGTTTTCTATTATAGGATTGATCAATACATTCTGGGGTAATGACCCCTTTTATGGGGTTTTCGTGATTCTATTATCCTTACCTTTTTATCCGGTGTTTTCTGAAAAATTCGTAAAACAACTCAGAACATGGCATCTAATCATTTTCGGAGGGTTTATTCTTTGGACAGCCCTAGGCGTAGCCGAACTATTTGATAAAATTGCTTTAATGATTCAAAGCTTTTAGTGAAAACTGGCAAACTCTATAGTATCGGATATGGATTAAGAAGCCCTGAGGAATTCTTAAGACTTCTGAATTCCTACCAAATTGACCACATTGCAGATGTGCGATCAAACCCTTATTCGAAATGGAATCCTGACTTCTGTCGTGAGCCAATCGAGGCTTTCTTGAAACAAAAAGGAATCGGTTATGTTTATATCGGAGATATGATCGGAGGAATACCCAAGGATTCTAACTGCTATGATGACTCAGGAAAACTAAACTATCAAAAAGCAAAGTCTCATCCGGAATTTATTAAAGGCATCAACCGTCTCTTAAACGCGCAACAAAAAGGCTTTAATGTAGCTTTAATGTGCGGAGAGGTTGAGCCTCATACTTGCCATCGATCCAAATTAATTGGAGAGGTACTTCAAAGCAAAGAGATTGATTTAACACACATCCTCGATGATCAAAACCTAAAAACACAAACTGAAGTGATGCTCGAGATCACTAAAGGAAGAAACACAACCGATTTATTCGGCAATACACTGTTCTAGTCATGAAACAATTACTCGCAATCTTTACCCTATTACTAACCACCTCATTGGTAGCTCAAAAACCAGCTGATAGCAAAACCAGAGCACAAGTACAACGTATATTCGACAAGCAAATTGCGGCATGGAATGCTGGGGATTTAAACAATTTTATGAATGGTTATTGGGAAGATGAGCGATTAGTATTTGTCGGTAGTAGAGGGCCAACGTATGGCTACGAAAACACTTTGAAAGGATATCGAAAGGGATATCCGACCAAAGAAGCCATGGGAACCTTGAAATTTGACATCATCGAGATGAGACAGTGGGACCGCAAAACCTTACAAGTTATCGGCAAGTTTACTTTGATTCGTGAAAGCGATACCCCGACGGGACACTTTACTCTACTGCTCAGAAAGATTAAAGGCAAATGGGTTATTGTGAGTGATCATTCATCTTAAACGAATAGCTGCCAAAGAATAAGGATCAAACCAAAACTAACTACAGAAAGGGTAAGTGTCATCAGCGACCAAGACCTTACGGTTTCTTTTTCTGTCAAATTCAAGTAGCGGCTCACAAGCCAAAAGCCACTATCATTAAAATGAGAGAAAATAAGTGATCCAGAGGCAACCGCAAGAACAATCATTGCTCCTTCTACAGAACCACTCATAGTTACCATTGGGGCAATCAAACCTGCTGAAGTGATCATCGCTACGGTAGTTGATCCCTGTAATAAACGAACAATAGCTGCTAAAACAAAAGCAAGAACTATTACAGAAAACCCATAGGAACTTACCTTTTCTGCTAAACTAGCTCCAATACCGGTATCAATCAGCAATTGTTTGAAAGCTCCACCAATTCCTGTAACTAACAAAATAATACCGACTGGTTTTAAAGAAGCTGAAGAGAACTCGTTGACTTCTGTTTTTGAAAACCCTCCGGGTTTAGCAAGTAATGGATAAGCAAGAATATTTGCAAGAGTAAGCGCGATAAAAGGATGCCCTAAACCTTCAACGATTCGAGCTATTGTCCCCGAACCAAATAACACCTCTGAAAAAGCTCCAAGAATCATAAGTAATAGCGGAAGAAAAATGACAACAAACACCGCCCAAGCATTCGGAGATAGCTTCTGACTAGCTTCATGATTAGGTTCAAAAGAAACTTGGTTGAGTTCGAAAGTACTCTGGAAAACTAAGAAACGATTGGCAATAAAAAACGTAATAAGGGCGGTTGGAACCGCCACGAGGATCCCCCAGAAAATAACCGCCCCTACAGAAACCTGTAACAGATCAGCAACAGCAACTGGACCCGGTGTAGGCGGAATAAAGGCATGCGCTATTGATATTCCAATTAAAAAGGG
>JAYPSS010000191.1:0-2537 GCA_038133115.1 Flavobacteriaceae bacterium
TTTGTAGGCTATTTACCAGAAGGTCATCGATTAAATGATAAAACCGAATTAAAGGCGGAAGATTTAGACCTTGAGGAGGTTTTATTACTTCAAGACGGGCACTGCTTCAGAGACAATATTCTGAATCTCTGTGACATGAATCTCAATAACAGGGATAAGAAGTTTACCATCGAAAGTGGAAGTTTTGAAACCTTAGTGCAACTATCTGACGAACGAATGGGAATGACTCTTCTACCCTATCTGCACACTCTTGGTTTAAAAGAAAATCAAAAGAAAGGACTGAAGCATTTTGAAAAGCCCGAACCCGCGAGAGAAATCAGTTTGATTTACTCAAAGAGCGAACTGAAAATTCAAATCACTGAAGCACTTCGCGAAGTAATTAGCGGAATCATCAGGGGAGCCATCAGCTTTCACGATGTTCACATAATATCTCCTAAGCAAAAAGAGCGCTTCCGTTAATATAGGAAATAGCAGGTTGTAACTCAGGCTTGTCACTGGTGTAGATCTGTAACCAATTTTGAAGTTTCACCAAATCTTTAGGTAAAAGATAGTGTACTGCCTTACGAACTTCCTTAAAGAAGAGCTCTTTATTAAAACTCACTTTTTGAAGAACGGCTTGCGCGTATTTAAAACCAAGTTTTGCCATTGTTTTGTTTTTGTTAGGTATTCTAAATTAGAAAACACTCACCAAACAAAATCTCAAAGAATCGTTAAAACTTTATTCTTAATTTTTAGCCTTGATTGACCATTCAAATCGAAAACGAGACACGATCTCACCCTGCTCATCGACTCCCTCGCTTTGCATCCAAAAACGCGTACCTGTTTCACTTTGTAAATGGGTAGCGAACTGGTTTTTCACAAGTGCCACATTAGAGCAGGTAAAGGTTATTTTCCCCTTCGCCTTTTTCAGAAACTCAGCTTCATTACGAGTAACTAACATGCTGATAGGAACGGTGCTATTTCTTACTTCAGATAATATAATGGCTCCGGTGGCTAATTCTGCAGCCATCCCCTGAACCGCCCAAAACATACTTTTGAAGGGGTTTTTATTCAGAAAATTAAGAGTAACCGTAACTACAGCACGTTCCTTATTTAAAGACCTCAATCGAACTCCGCATAGGAATGCGCTGGGTAACTTTAAGAATAAAAAACGGTTGAAGTTACGGATAGTCATTATTCTAATTCTGCTAAATAGCGCTCGGCATCCAAAGCTGCCATACAACCAGTACCAGCTGCTGTAATTGCCTGACGATACTCTTTGTCTTGTGCATCACCACAAGCAAAGACTCCAGGAATATTTGTCTTTGTTGATTTACCAATCGTTTTAATATAGCCTACCTCATCCATTTCTAGTTGGCCTTTGAAAATATCCGTGTTAGGCTTGTGTCCGATTGCGATAAATAAACCAGTAATCGCAATCTCAGAAGTCGCCCCCGTCTTATTGTTTTTCATTCGTAGTCCTTCAACTACTGAATCTCCTAAAACTTCATCCACTTCTGTATTGTAGAGTACTTCGACATTAGGGATGCTCTCTACACGGTGCTGCATCGCTTTCGAAGCACGCATCTCTTCTTTTCTAACCAGCATAGTTACTTTAGAGCAAATTTTAGAGAGATAGGAAGCCTCTTCCGCTGCCGTATCTCCACCTCCAACGATAGCTACTTCTTGGCCCTTGTAAAAGAACCCATCACAAACGGCACATGCCGATACCCCTCCTCCGCGTAGTTTCTGCTCGCTAGGTATCCCTAAATATTTGGCAGACGCGCCGGTCGCAATAATCACGGCTTGTGTTTCAACTACTTTTGATCCGTCGATAGTGGCTTTATGCCAACCACCAACTTCTTTACTTAGCATTATTTCAGTTACCATACCGATTCGAACGTCAGTACCGAATCGTTCCGCTTGCTGTTGAAGTTGGACCATCATAGTTGGACCATCAATACCCTCCGGATACCCAGGAAAATTATCTACCTCAGTTGTGGTGGTTAATTGCCCCCCTGGCTCCATTCCAGTGTAAATGACGGGTTTCATATCCGCTCGTGCGGCATAAATCGCAGCCGTGTAACCTGCTGGTCCTGATCCTACTATAAGGGTATGTATGCGTTCTATTTCTGTACTCATGATCTCGTTATTTTGAGCTAAAATAGCCATTAACATCGCCTTACTCACCTCAACTTATTAAAAGTTACTCACCATTGATATAAGTAACCTAAATCACATAGATTTATATTAAATTGAAATTACTTTGTCAAAAATCAACGACTAATGAAATTATTATTCACGATTACTTGTGCGCTTTTCGGCATCTTCTGCGTGAAAGCACAAACGAATGACTCCATCATCAAACGTTTATCTCCTGAAAAATTTATCGAGGCTATCAAAGATTCAACCGTTCAGGTAATCGACGTTCGAACAATCACTGAGTTTAATCAGGGTCATTTGAAAAGGGCTAAAAAAGTTGATTTTCTTAGACCAACAGAATTTCAGTCTTATTTCGAAAATAGAGACACCTTACAACCGATTTATCTTTATTGCCG
>JAYPSS010000192.1:0-2508 GCA_038133115.1 Flavobacteriaceae bacterium
TCTGACGATCAGGTTTACAATAATATTATGCACTACGGTAATACTACGGCTGCGTCTATCCCAATCGCCTTAACCGAGGCCTGGGAAAAAGGCAAGGTAAACGCGGGTGACCTCGTCGTTCTTGCGGCCTTTGGTAGCGGATTTACATGGGGTAGTGTAATTATGAAATTCTAGATCGAAATAAGTAAAGTAGACTGAAGGTTATTAACCCGTTGAGTGGTAATAACTCGTACCCTAATTTATAATTCCCTAAAAAGTCACTTGGCAAATTAGCGGTCAAGGTAATCAGAATCACCGATGCAATAGTGATCGGGAAAACCCGATTGCCCTTGATTTGATGCGAGGTGAAAAGTCCGAACGCAAATAATCCTAGTAAAGGGCCGTAGGTATATCCAGCCACTGTAAGAAGACTATCAATTACATTTTGGTCTACCCAGTAACTAAAGGCGATGATTACCAAGATCAGAAGAATCGCCACCCCAAGATGTATCCACTTTCGTTTTTGGATCGTTGCTCTGGCGTTGTCATCTGCCAAATCTAAAAAGTCAAAGCATATGGATGTGGTTAGGGAGGTAAGCGCACTGTCGGCGCTACTGTACGCCGCAGCTATCAAACCTAAGAAGAAGGATATAGAAACTAGAATTCCTAAGTTTCCTTTCAGTGCGATTTCTGGAAACAATAAATCGGTTCTAGTAACTCCATTTTGAGTAGGTATACCAATTCCCATCACCTCTGCGTAAGAATAGAGTAGTGCCCCTAAAAATATAAATAGAGTGGTCACTACCACTAATACGGTACTGAAAACAAGCATGTTTTTCTGAGCTTCTTTCAAATTTCTACAGCTTAGATTTTTCTGCATCATATCTTGATCGAGCCCGGTCATGCTAATGGTGATAAACATTCCGCCGATCAGAGATTTGAGAAAGAAATCACTTCTGCCGAAGTCTTCGGTGACCCAAACTTGACTCATACTTTCAAAGGAAGCAGAAGATAAATACTGAGAAACGCTGAAATTCAACTCGTCTAAAATGAGATAGATGCTCAGGCCAACACTAAGAAGCATTAAGAAGGTCTGTAAACTATCTGTAATTACAATCGTTCGAATCCCACCTCTAAAAGTATAGGCATAAATTAAAGCTACAGAAAGAATGACAGTAGCCTCTAGTGGTACTCCAAGTGGTTCAAATAGATAGGTATGCAACACAAGTGCTACCAAATAAAGCCTGAAAGAAGCTCCGATCACCCTTGAAATTAAGAAATAGAGGGCTCCGACTTTTTGGGTACTTGGGTTGAATCGTTCACTCAAATAGCTGTAAATGGAGGGGAGGCGAAGTTTGTAATAAATCGGTAATAGGATGTAGGCGACGACAAGGTATCCGAAAAAATAACCGATTACTACTTGAAGGTAGGTGAAGCTCGTTTGACCCACCCAGCCCGGAACCGAAATGAAGGTTACTCCAGATAAAGAAGCACCTACCATACCAAAAGCAACGAGATACCAAGGTGAGTTTGAATTGGCTTTAAAGAAGGCCTCGTTAGAGTCGCTCTTTCCGGTAATATATGAGATTACAAATAGTAAACCGAAATAAGCAATCAGAAGAATAAAAATTTGAGTGGGATTCATGAGTCGCTTCTAGTATTTTTGAAAAATGGAATATGGCTCAAAGTTATTAGAAAATGCGGTGAATGAAATTTCATTACTCCCTGGGATTGGAAAACGTTCTGCACTCCGTTTAGCATTACATTTATTAAATAGACCTCAAACACAGACTGAAGACCTTTCTAAAGCCTTGCTCTCCTTACGAGAAAATTCTAAAAATTGTAAACATTGCCATACTCTATCGGATACCGAAATTTGTCAAATATGCGAGGATCCTAGAAGAGATATAGGAATCTTGTGCGTAGTTGAAGACATTAGAGACGTACTTGCAATTGAGGGTACTTCTGAATTCAGAGGGAGATATCACGTTCTTGGAGGTAAGATTTCTCCGATGGATGGGATTGGACCTTCAGACCTTACTATTGATTCTCTGGTTTCACGAGTGAAGACAGAGGGGATTACTGAACTTATTTTTGCACTGAGTTCTACTATGGAAGGAGATACGACTAACTTTTACATTTACAAGCAATTAGCTGGTCTTAGTCTGAAGTTTTCTACCATCGCTAGAGGTATAGCAGTTGGTGATGAACTTCAATACGCAGACGAAATAACCCTTGGCCGAAGCATTTCTAATCGTATTCCACTCGACTACGATAAAGGATAATTGCTAACTTTGTAGCCATGGCGAAAATTGAGATTCGACTTCCTGAAATGGGCGAAAGCGTAGCTGAGGCTACGATAACCAATTGGATCAAATCGGTCGGAGACCGTGTAGAAGAAGATGAGGTTATTGTTGAGGTAGCTACCGATAAAGTTGACTCTGAAGTAGTTAGTGAATATGCCGGTATTTTAATTGAGCAGCGATTCGCTATTGATGAGGTAGCTGAAGTAGGAGCTGTGATTGCTAT
>JAYPSS010000193.1:0-2492 GCA_038133115.1 Flavobacteriaceae bacterium
GATCTTTATGATTCTGTGATTAAGGTCTTTGTAGATCTATATGATAAAGGATTGATCTACAGAGGATATCGAATGGTTAATTGGGACCCAGAAGCCCAAACCACCCTTTCTGATGAAGAAGTGATCTACAAAGAAATGCAGGGCTCACTGTATTATTTAAGTTATCGTTTTGTAGAGGGAGAAGGGGAAATTACCGTTGCTACTACCCGACCTGAAACGATATTTGGTGACGTGGCTATTTGTGTAAACCCTGAGGATGAACGATATCAATCATTAATTGGTAAAAAGGTTCGAGTACCCATTTGTAATCGTGAAATTCCCATTATCGCCGATTCTTATGTAGATCCTGAGTTCGGAACAGGTTGCCTAAAGATTACCCCCGCACACGATATCAATGATAAAAATATCGGAGATAAGTACGACCTAGCCATCTATGATGTGTTTAATGCTGACGGAACGCTTAATGCTCATGCCATGCATTACCAGGGTAGAGATCGTTTTGAAGTTCGTGATTCTATCGCTGAAGAGTTAAAAGAACTCGGATTGTTAATTAAGAAAGAGTCACATCTAAATAACGTTGGAACTTCTGAGCGTACTGGGGCTGTTATTGAACCAAGATTATCAGATCAATGGTTCTTAAAGATGGAAGAGTTGGTGAAGCCTGCTTTAACTTCTGTACTTGAAGATCATTCGATTCAACTTTATCCGAAAAAATTCGAAAACACTTATCGCCACTGGCTAGAGAATATTAGAGATTGGAATATTTCTCGACAGCTATGGTGGGGTCAACAAATCCCTGCCTATTACTACGGCGATGGTCAAATGGTAGTTGCTACCTCTATAGAAGAAGCCGTTGAAAAAGCGAATCAACTAGCGCAACAGAAGGGTGAGGCGACTATTTATACCGCAGAGGATTTGACTCAAGACGCAGATGTTTTAGATACCTGGTTCTCTTCTTGGCTTTGGCCGATCAGTGTGTTTAACGGTATTCTTGATCCTGAGAATGAAGAAATCAACTATTATTATCCTACCCAAGATCTAGTAACTGGTCCAGATATTCTCTTTTTCTGGGTAGCCCGTATGATTATTGCGGGTTATGAGTACAGAGATGCACCTCCTTTTACTAGCGTCTATTTAACAGGATTGGTAAGAGATAAGCAAGGCCGAAAGATGAGTAAGTCTCTAGGTAATTCCCCAGACGCTCTGGGTCTGATTGATACCTATGGTGCAGATGCGGTTCGTGTCGGATTATTACTCAGCTCCGCTGCGGGTAACGATTTATTGTTCGACGAATCGCTGTGCGATCAAGGTCGTAGCTTCGCCAATAAAATCTGGAACGCCTTTCGATTAATTAAAAGCTTTGAGGTAGCTGACATTGAGCAGCCTTTATACGCGAAGCAAGGGATTGAATGGTTTGAAGCCTCCTTTGCCGAAGCACTAGAACAGATTGAGGACCACTATGAGAAGTATCGTATTTCAGATGTCCTGATGAGTATTTATCGCTTAATATGGGATGACTTTTGTTCTTGGTTGCTAGAAATTATCAAGCCAGCATATGGCAGCCCCATTGATCAAACGACCCTAAATCAAGTCGTTGATATTCTAGATAGGCTGCTAGTTACTTTACATCCATTTATGCCGTTCCTTACTGAGGAACTTTGGCAATCTTTAAAATTAAGAGACTCAAAGGATTCGATTTGCGTTGCAAGCATGCCTAAGGCAAAAGCCTATAATCAAGAAACCCTAACGGCCTTTGAAACGTCAAAAGAGGTGGTTAGTGCCATTCGATCCATAAGAAAGGAGAAGAGTATTGCCTTTAAAGAGTCACTAGAACTCTTAGTTACCGATGCAGTTGATTTTCAATTATATGCTGAGGTAGCTGCCAAGTTGGCCAATACGAGTTTACCTCAAAGGGTTGAAGAGGCACCCGGAGCCTGTGCTAGCTTTAGAGTGAGTAAAACAGAATTTTTTATTCCGCTGAGTGAAGGGGTAGACCTTGATGTAGAACGTGAAAAGATTCAAAAAGAAATTGACTATCTCAAAGGATTCTTGGCTTCGGTAGACAAGAAATTAAACAATGAGCGATTTGTGTCAAACGCCCCTGAAAAGGTGATTGAATTAGAGCGCAAAAAGGCTGCTGATGCTCAAGAAAAAATTGAAGGGTTAGAGAAGAGTCTCGGATTACTTCAGTAATTCAGCGATAATCGTTTCACCTCCCTTGACTTTTTGGTCGAGGGACACATTTATTTTGGCGTCGTTGGGTACAATCACGTCAATTCGTGAACCAAATTTGATAAAGCCTGCATCTTCTCCAGCTTTTACGATGTCCCCAACCTTCGCATAATTAACGATTCTTCGCGCAAGAGCTCCTGCAATTTGTCGATAGAGGATGGGCTCACCGCTCGGATGCTCAATCACTACTGTGGTTCTTTCATTATGTGTACTCGATTTTGGGTGCCAAGCTACTAGGTATTTTCCGTGATGGTATTGAC
>JAYPSS010000194.1:0-2456 GCA_038133115.1 Flavobacteriaceae bacterium
TACACCCCTTACAAAGTAAAAGACCTCAGTTTAGCAGACTGGGGACGCAAAGAAATTGAGCTTGCAGAAGCAGAGATGCCGGGTCTTATGGCCCTTCGAGAAGAGTATGGCCAGGCGCAGCCTCTGAAAGGTGCTCGTATTGCGGGTTGTCTGCACATGACCATTCAAACTGCCGTGCTTATCGAGACCCTAGTGGCCTTGGGAGCAGAGGTTACTTGGAGTTCTTGTAACATCTTCTCTACTCAGGATCACGCAGCAGCGGCTATTGCAGCAGCGGGAATTCCGGTTTATGCTTGGAAGGGGATGAACGAAGAGGAATTCAACTGGTGTATTGAGCAAACCCTTTTCTTCGGAGAAGATCGTCAACCGCTCAACATGATTCTTGACGATGGTGGAGACCTTACGAATATGGTGCTTGATCAGTATCCAGAACTAGTAGCCGAGATCAGAGGTCTTTCTGAAGAAACTACTACTGGGGTTCACCGACTCTATGAGCGTATGGCCAAAGGAACACTTCCGATGCCTGCAATCAATGTCAATGACTCGGTAACCAAGTCGAAGTTTGATAACAAATACGGATGTAAAGAAAGTGCCGTTGACGCGGTTCGCCGAGCTACCGATGTAATGCTTGCCGGTAAGCGTGTGGTTGTTTGCGGATACGGAGACGTAGGAAAAGGAACCGCCGCTTCATTTAGAGGGGCAGGATCGATTGTAACGGTGACTGAGATTGACCCGATTTGTGCGCTTCAAGCCTGTATGGACGGATACGAAGTAAAACGTCTAGAGACCGCAGTAGGTAATGCGGATATTGTAATCACCACTACCGGTAACAAAGACATTGTACGCGGAGAGCACTTCGAGGCGATGAAAGACAAGACCATTGTATGTAACATCGGACACTTCGATAACGAAATTGACATGGCCTGGTTAAACGCCAACCACGGAAACACCAAGGTTGAGATCAAGCCTCAAGTGGATAAATACACCATAGGCGGTAAAGACATCATCATCTTAGCCGAAGGTCGTCTAGTTAACCTAGGATGTGCTACCGGACACCCAAGCTTTGTAATGAGTAATTCATTCACTAACCAGACCCTAGCTCAGTTAGAGTTATGGAACAACTCTGAGAATTACGAGAACAAGGTTTACATGCTTCCCAAGCACTTAGATGAGAAAGTAGCTGCCCTTCACCTTGCAAAACTAGGTGCAGAGCTTACCGAATTAAAGCAAGATCAGGCTGAGTACATTGGAGTTACCGTTAAAGGACCCTTCAAGCCTGAGTATTACAGATACTAGTGTCTTCTTTTCAGAAACTCATAACACTAGTAGACGAGCTGTATCAGGAGTCTAATTGGGCTGAAAAAAGTTCGATCGAAGTTTCCAAAGCGACTGTTGGGTGGCATATTGCGCACTCCTACCTCGTAATTATAAAGAGTTGTGAAAATCTTTTAAGTAATACAAATCGCCCATCAAAAAACCCAAAGTGGCTTCGACAAGAAGTCTTTTTTCTTTTACGAAAAATACCTCGAAATAAGATTGAGGCCCCAGACTTTGTTGTACCTATCGATGATAGCGAGAAGGAGATTCAAAGGCTTTACGAACAGGCGATGTCGCTCCTTTTACAGATAAAACAAAATAAGGATGGATACTTATCGCATCCCTTTTTAGGACCAATAAAACCAAAGAGAGTTCCTCTTTTCCTTCGAATACATACCGCTCATCACCTGCAGATTATTCGAGAAATTATCAAATAAAAAAAGGCACCGCGATGCGGTGCCTTTTTGATATTGAGTCTAGAAATCAATTACGCCTCTGGGAACGGATCAACAGAAACGTATGATTTTCCTCCTACTTTCTTTTCAAAACGAACGATACCATCAACTTTCGCGTGAAGGGTATGATCTTTTGAAGCATACACATTTTCTCCTGGGTTGTGTTTAGTACCTCTTTGACGGACGATGATGTTACCTGCAATCGCAGCTTGACCACCGAAAATTTTAACGCCTAAGCGTTTCGATTCTGATTCTCTACCGTTTTTAGAACTACCGACCCCTTTCTTGTGTGCCATGGTATTATCTTTTTATTTGATTATGCGTTTGAAATCGCTTCGATTAACTCAGCCTTCTTCATTGAAGAAATTCCTGAAATCCCTTTGTCTTTAGCTACCTCTTTAAGTTGAGCTACAGTCATTGATGAATAATCAACACTCGCTTCTTTAGCAGGAGCTTCTACCTTCTTCGCTTCTTCTTTGGCGGGAGCTTCTTTCTTAGCTGTCGCTTTCTTAGCACCACTAGAAACGATGTTTTCAATGCTCACTTCAGTTAAATACTGACGGTGACCATTCTGTTTTTGGTAGCCTTTTCTTCTTTTCTTTTTAAAGACGATAACCTTATCGCCTTTCAGATGCTGAAGTACTTTTACTTCTACAGCAGCACCTTCTACGACTGGGGCGCCAA
>JAYPSS010000195.1:0-2454 GCA_038133115.1 Flavobacteriaceae bacterium
CTTATCGACATTTCTTTATATATTTGACGAATTGTTATAAATAAAACAATCTGTATAAATTAATATATGAAGACCATTTCATCAGTCGTAGAAAGCGTCATTCACCGAAAACCATTTCTTCAGTCGGCCCTAGCTGAAGGCATCATTAATCTTACCTCTTTATCACGTCAGATACGACCTGAAATTGAATCTTATTTGGGAAAAGAGGTACGTGAAGGTGCCATCGTAATGGCTCTTAAGCGTCTTTCAGAACACCTCGAGTTTAGAGCTACTCATAAGATTGTGAAGGTTTTGAAAAATATCGGGGAGATTACGGTGCGCTCCTCTTTAGTTGATTTTACCTTTTTAACATCAGAGAGTATTCTTGAAAAGCAAGCAGAACTTATGCGTGAGATTCACCGAAACCCTGATGTTTTCTATACATCTTCTCGCGGGGTCAACGAAATAAATATTGTGGTGAGCGATCGATTAGAGAAGTATATCGAAGACCTCTTTAGTGGTGAGCGAATGACTCAAAAGGTGACTAATCTCGCTTCAGTAACGGTTAAATTACCGCATGAGAACGTGACTGTACCCGGTGTTTATTATTTTATCTTTCAGCGTTTGGCTTGGGAAGGTATTGTTCTTCATGAGGTGATTTCTACCACCAATGAATTTACCATCATTGTAGATGATCCTGAGGCAGATAAAGCTTTTACGGTAATCAAGGCGTTAAAAGCCCTATAGTTGTAGTTGTTGAAGAGCGTCTATTGCTTTTTCTAGCGATTGGATTTGATCAAAGCGAATCAGTAATCGAGGACCATTCTTTGAGGGCTTTTCTTTCAAAGCACAAGGCAAGGTAGCCGAGGCCTTGATGAGATGCTGAAAAGCTGCACTCTGATAGAATTCTGACTGGCTATCTGATAAGAAGTACCCAATCAGTGTTTCTCGTTTGAAGACGATTTTCTCAATTCCAAGTGACTTGGCGATCCACTTCAGTGAAATAGAGAGGATGAGATCATTTGCGGCTTGCGGAAGCGGCCCAAATCGATCTATTAATCGTTTCGTAAAACTGGATAGAGCTTCAGCGCTTTCAATTTCGCTTAACTCTTGGTAAAGACTTAAACGCTCTGCGTTTGCATTGATATAATCATCGGGAAAGAGCAACTCTAAATCAGTGTCTATCTGTACTTCGCTGATGTACTCCTTTACTTCTTCCTTCTCTTTTTCTTCCTCGTAGAGCGATTTAAACTCATTATTTTTTAGTTCTTCGATAGCCTCAGAAACAATTTTCTGGTAGGTATCAAATCCGATATCTGTGATGAAACCACTTTGTTCACCTCCTAGTAAATCACCCGCACCTCTAATTTCAAGGTCTTTCATCGCAATTTGGAATCCACTTCCAAGTTCGGTGAATTGCGCTAAAGCCTCCATTCTTTTCCTTGCCTCACTGGTTAATGATTCAAACGGATCTGTGATAAAATAACAAAACGCCTTTTTATTCGATCGTCCGACCCTACCGCGCATTTGATGCAAATCGCTTAGACCAAAACTGTGAGCGTTATGGATTAAAATGGTATTCGCATTTGGTATGTCGAGTCCACTCTCAACGATGGTGGTGGAGACTAGAACATCGAAATTCCCATTCATGAAATCGAGCATGAGTTCTTCGAGGTCTTTACCGTCCATTCTACCATGACCGGTTCTGATTCGTGCATCGGGAACGAGTTGTTGAATCATTCCTGCAACTTCTTTAATATTCTCGATGCGATTGTGTATGAAATAAACTTGTCCGCCACGCTCAATTTCAAAGCTAACTGCATCGCGAATGGCTTCTAGGTCAAAGCGTATGACACTACTTTCAATCGGATATCGATTTGGTGGCGGAGTACTAATCACCGACAAGTCTCTTGCCGCCATCAAACTAAACTGAAGCGTTCTAGGTATAGGTGTCGCCGTGAGGGTAAGTACATCAATACTTGCCTTGAATGATTTGATTCGTTCTTTTACAGACACCCCAAATTTTTGCTCCTCATCGACGATCAGTAGTCCGAGGTCTTTGAATTTGACATTTTTATTGACAATCTGATGAGTTCCGATTAGAATATCAATCTTTCCTGCCTTAACATCTTCTAAAACCTCCTTCTTCTCTTTAGCGGTTCTGAAACGATTTAAGAAATCTACTCGCACCGGTAGGTCCTCTAAACGTTTTGCAAAGGTCTTTGCATGTTGAAAGGCGAGAATAGTAGTCGGTACAAGCACGGCTACCTGTTTTCCATTATCTACCGCTTTGAAGGCTGCTCTAATAGCAACTTCGGTTTTTCCAAAACCAACATCTCCACAGACCAGACGATCCATAGGGCGATCACGCTCCATGTCGGCCTTAACTTCCCGAGTGGCTTTCTCTTGATCGGGAGTATCTTCATAGATAAACGAGGCCTCGAGTTCATGCTGTAAATAAGAGTCGGGACCAAA
>JAYPSS010000196.1:0-2403 GCA_038133115.1 Flavobacteriaceae bacterium
TTAAATTGAATATCCATTGTACTACGCTGATTAGGTAGTGCAAAGTTATCCCAAATTTTGAGGGTTATACGATTTCAAGACCTCTTTTAACGATAGTGTAAGATTTTGGCATTTCGAGCTCATGTTCGATCACATACTTTCTATAAAAATCTTGAAAAAGAGTGAAAAAAATACTATAATAAAGGTAACAGCTACAGTTTTGTTTAATGATTTTGTCATAATTATTAGTAATTTACTCTAATAAGTTAGACAAAATAATATAGACGGAAAACTTTATATCCCCCTCACTCCGAAACAATTTTAGAGAGTAACTCCAATTTACCCTTCTCAAATAGTAGTGGTAGGCTATCTAATGGGGTTCCTTTAGGAGCTTTGTAGTTGTCGTAATCGAGAAAGATGAAATTTCCTTGAGGTCTTTGGTAGGCTTTTCTGAAGCGAACTCCTCCATCATTGATATGAAAATTATAAGATAGGTAAGAAAGTGCATAGGTCGAGGTATCGAAGTAATATCGATAAGTATCCTCATGGTCAGTGCCGCCATTCTCCTCTGAGAAAGACACCTTTAGCGTAGCGTATTCTTTTCCTTCAATGAATGTATTTTCTAGAAGTGTAATGATCGCCGCATCGTCTTTTAGAGGCAAGGGTAGTTGATAAAAATAGGCCACTGAATTGATAGAGTTAGAGAATCGTATTTCATCTTCTTCAGTGAGCTTAAGTCTTTCGCCATTAATACTTCGACTAAATTCTTTAGAGTTCCAAAGACTATCGATTTGAATAATCGGTTGTCCGGTTATAGAGTCTTGTAGTTGAATTTTTTTGGTGTAGAGATAAGGCGATCGAGTTCGATCGATAAGGTAAGTGTATTCCCTGAATTTAAATTCTACCGGTTCTTTGTAAAAGTTTTCAAACCCGTGATATTCGATAGAAGATTCAATAATTCGGTCAGCTTCTTCTTGACAAGAAGTTAGTGCGACGAGAAGGATCAGCGTAAGTATTCGATTCATAGGGCAAATTCTTTCAGAACATCGATTGAAACAAATGATAGCGTTTTATGATGAGTGGCTTCGAGTTTGATTTTTGGGGCAACCCCTGCTTCGTAGGCCTCATACCAACGGGTTACACATAAACACCAGAAATCACCGGGTTTGAGTCCAGGGAAATGATAATAGGGGTTAGGTGTAATTAGATCGTTTCCTTTCGATAAACTGAAAGATAAGAATTCTTCGGTCACGGCTGCACATACGGTATGGGTGCCGTGGTCTTGCGCTATGGTATGACAGTATCCGTCTCTAAAATATCCTGTGAGAGGATCAAGGCAACAGGCTACCAAAGGAGTTCCTAAAACATTCAGTGCCTGCTCCATACCTTTAGGAGAGTTGAGGCTGTTGGATTGCTTCATAGATCCCATCCCAAAGCGCGATTCGAACCTCTAAAGATTTGATAGCAACCGTCTCTGCTTCTGCCCAAAGGGTATCGTTATCTCCACAAAGTGTCTCAATCATTTTGAGTGCAATTGGACCATGTTCGTCTCCGTCTAATTCAATGTGACGATCAAGATAGTATCTGAACTTATCGTAGTCATGACCACTGGTCTTTGCCTCTTCTAGTATAGCGATGAACATGTCAGGAATAACATCCTCTCGTCCGAAGGTGAAAGAGGCAGCAATCTTATGAGCTTCTTTGGTCTCTACAATGCTAAACGTATAGTATACGAATTCTTGCGCTGCTTTTGGGGCATTAGCGATTTCTAAAGCCTCTCCTATATTTTTATTATTTCGAAGTGCTGCGATGAATGTTTCAATTCCTTTTGTCGAGGCGCCTAGTTGCTTCATGGCATCGAGATACATTTCGAAGTGACTCATAGGTTCACCAATTTCGTTAATGTCACTCTCTTCTCCGTGAACAATTTCATTGATAAATCTTGCTACTGCTCCGCTACCAGTAGGTAACCAAGGCAGGCTTACACAGGTAAATTGAAGTTGTAAGGCCTTGAGTAAAGACATGAAATCGAATACTGCATAAACGTGAAACTCACTGAAAAGTTTGACGTCATCAATGTTTTGAAGACTTCTGTATAGTGGATGACGTTTTAATGACGCTCTAAAAGGCGTTAATTTATTCTCTAAGGCTTCTATCCTCGAACTCATATTCCTAGCAATTTTAGAGTGCAAAATTAAGAACTTATGGTTTTACAGCATGCATCCGAACCACCTCGGTTTGACCTACATGACAATCCCCTTCGTTAAGTGAAATAACCTCTTGTTTTAGGGTCTTGAATCGGTATCCGTCAAAGTGAAGTTTCATGTCTTCGATACTGTATAGAAAATCATCTGACTTTGGGCCTCCGACTGAAGGTTGTTTTGCTTGATACTGAAGGTGATTTGGGCTGAAACCTTCTAGAAT
>JAYPSS010000197.1:0-2340 GCA_038133115.1 Flavobacteriaceae bacterium
GAAAGCGCGCTCAGTTTGTTCTCAATTTTGAAAAGGGAAATATTGACAGAAATAGCCCTGCCGCTCGAAAAGCGAAACGAATTGCAGTTCGAGAGACCTATTATGGTAAGCTCATGCCTTTTCTTTACAGCCGATGCTTTCGATTAATGGGGGTGTTCAGATGGTTATTAGTAACCGTCATGGGATGGTTTAGACCTGTGGTTAGAGAGGTGACCGAAACCCATATGCGCGGGGTTGCTCATAAATCTTGTGCTCTTGCCGCTCAAACCTTTATGCTTGCCATGGCCGAGAAGGGATATGATACCTGCCCTATGGAGGGGTTTGATAGTCGTAGGGTAAAGCGACTTCTAAATCTTCCTAATTCGGCAAAAATCAATATGATTATCTCGTGCGGAATTAGAAAAGGAAATGAGGGTATCTGGGGTGAGCGTTGTCGTGTTCCTTTTGAAGAGGTTTACCGTCGAATTTAATCTTCACTAAGAAAAATTGATTCGATCGGAAGCTCAAATAGCTTCGCCATTTTAAAAGCAGTGTTTAGACTGGGATCAAACTTTTGTTTTTCGATGGCATTGACCGTTTGCCTCGAAACTCCTATAATTTCGGCAAGATCCTCTTGAGTATATCCTTTTTCTTTTCTGAGTTCTTTTACTCGATTATTCATGAGTACCGTTTTGTGTTAATACCCATGGCAACCCCATAGGTGATACCGATGATCCCAACCAAAACACCAATCTCTGCGTCTGATTGGATAATATTTTTCTGATCTAATAAGGAATAGGTCAGGCCGACGATTACCGCAACCCCAAGAGTCAGAGCCATAGATTCAAGGTGAATTTTACGCTCTAATTCATCGTAATGATTGTACAGATTTCGGTTCGCCCAAATCATTAAGGCTCCGTTGAGAAAGTTTAGCACGATTGAGACAATCGTCAGGGGACTATCTGCTGCCCAAATAAATTCAGGTCCAAAAGTTGCTAGGGCTAAAGTTGCCACCCAAGTCCAAGTCCATATGGCTAATTGGGTCATTCTCTTCTTACGTTCTTCTTTCATTTTGTAAAGTTTATTTGACAAAAGTAGTGGTTTTTATATAAATGTAAAGTTTTATTTACATTTTATTTTTAAGCTGTTCGATTGATTTGATTTCTTTCATTGTAAATTCGCAACTTACAAGGGTGTTTAGCTCAGTTGGTTTAGAGCGCTACCTTGACAGGGTAGAGGTCACAGGTTCGAATCCTGTAACACCCACTAAAGGATAGAAAAAACCCATGCATTTGCATGGGTTTTTTCTATTTAGACTTCGGGGTGTAAAGGAAAAGACGAAAGAGTGAAGCGACTGAGGCTAATCCTAGAACATTTTCAGTAATCGAAGTACAAAGAGGTCTACTACCTCAACTAAGATTAAAATGATGATGATCCATTCTAGCTTGCTGCTCTCTTTATGATCCATGATGTCTTTAAAGAGCTCTAGGTCTTCTTTAATGATCGCCGTTCGCTCATAGATATATCGATAACGGTCTTTAAGGTCGAAGGTCTGCTTTAGGGATCCGTTCAATTTATTCAATGATTCATTTTCCCAAGTAATATCTGGAGAGTCGAAGATGTATAGGTTTTCAGAAATCTGATTCTTCACGTTTAGTACACGGCCAATGAATTTCTTGAGTTTTTTCCCTGAGATCTTTAGTCTTCCCTCGAGCTCGAGCGCTTTAGTATAAACGGTTGTTTCTTCAAGAAGATGATCGGTAATTTCAAGATATTTATCTAGAGCTACCGAATGCGAAGTGTTTAGCATAACCAATCGGATGGCTTCAATGTCGAACTCACTCCAGATTACCTTATCAAAGGTTACTTCTGTCTTCCCTTCTGCAATTTCAACCTTAATGGTCTCCCTAAGTTCTTGTTCTTGCCACGATCCCAAATCAGGATTCAGTAATTGAATAGTCTGGTTAATTTCAGAGTGGTTGCAATTAAAAAAAGCGACTACCCCATATTGAAATACATATACAAATTGCTCTTTTCCTAGTTGAAGGAACAATTCGTCAGAGTCTGAATAAAGTACATCTAAGTCTAATTTTAAACGGCACTGTCTAATGTTTAGACTGTTTTTGATTTGAAGCGCAACTACTGAATACATGGTCACTGAATTAGTGAATCAAAGATGGATGATATTTTGCATTGTTCTATTTTTCCCAGATCGTGTAACTGGGTTGCGATTTAATTGCATTCCATCCGTTGGGTGCTGAATAACTTCCAGGACCGATTTTAACGAGTAGTTTGTTGTCGATAGAGGCAACATAATAGCCGCCTGAGCCGTTTACGGTAGTGATCACTTCGACGGTACTT
>JAYPSS010000198.1:0-2323 GCA_038133115.1 Flavobacteriaceae bacterium
GAGAAGGCTAATTCATCTTGCTGTAATTCTAAGAAGATCTTTTCATAGACCTTCATCTCCTGAATTACTTTTTCGGTTACAATTTCACCCTCTTGTACTTCTTTGAGCACCTCATCCTCAAAAAAAGCAACCTTATTACCGTACAATAGCATCGTTTTGATGAGAGAGGACTCTAAGACTTCAAGTCGATTAACTTCTGGCTTTTTTTGCTCCGATAGGCGAGAAACTACTGATAATGAGGTCGGTTTTTTTGCGGCCTTCTTGGTATCTCTCACTTGCTTGGCAGTAAGATCTGCTAAACTAGCAAAAAGAACTCCCTCTGAAACATTTAAGTCTTTTGCCGTCTGCCTGATGTACAGCTCTTGACTAATCGGATCTGGAATACAAGCAATACTAGCAACTAAATCTCGAATGGCCGCAGCTACTTTGCTAGAATCACTACCCGCTTCTTTGAGCAGTATTTGTGTTTTAAAAGAAATGAAATCTACCGATTGTTCTTCTAGGTAGTTCTTGACTTCGGCAGGAGAATGAGTTCTAGCAAAACTATCCGGATCTTCACCCTCTGCAAAAGGAACAACTCGAACGTTCATCCCCTCCTTAAGGATCAGATCAATATTGCGAAGCGAAGCTCTAACTCCAGCGTCATCACCGTCAAAAAGAACAGTTATGGTCTGACAAAGTCGCTGTATCATTCTAATTTGAGACTCGCTAAGTGCGGTACCACTTGAAGAAACTACGTTTTCGACACCACTCTGATAAAGCTGAATTACATCCGTATACCCTTCTACGAGATAACAATTATTTGCCTTTGCCATCGCTGACTTGGCATAGTAGATACCGTATAAAACCTTACTCTTATGATAAATAGGGCTCTCAGGTGAATTGACGTACTTCGCTACTTTCTTTTGACTATCAAGAATACGACCACCGAAACCTAAAACTCTTCCACTATTACTATGAATTGGGAAAATGACTCGATCTCTGAATCGATCAAAAAAGGTGCCTGACGCCCCATCCTTTTCAATACAAAGACCTAACTCAGTGAGATAGTTCATTTGATGACCTTTGGCCTCTGCCGCCTTCACTAGGCCATCAAAACTAGTTCCTCCAAAACCTAAACCAAACTTCTTAATGGTAGCCGAGGTAAAGCCTCTTTCTTGAAAGTAGCTAAGACCTATCGCCTTACCCGTTTCAGAACGGTTCAACAAATCCTCAAAATGATGTGCTGCAAATTGATTAATTAAATAAAGGCTTTCCTTGTGATCTTGTAGCTTTTTATGCGCTTCATCCTGAACCGTTTCTTCTACTTCAATCCCATATTTGCGTGCTAGGTGTTTGATAGCCTCGGGATAGGTAAAGTGTTCTAGCTCCATTAAAAAGGCAATGACATTTCCCCCTTTACCGCTACTGAAATCCTTCCAGATTTGCTTAACGGGAGAAACCATGAAACTTGGAGTTTTCTCACTATTAAAAGGACTTAGCCCCTTATAGTTAGCGCCCGATTTTTTTAACTGCACGTAGTCTCCAATCACCTCTTCTACTCGGGCAATTTCGTAGACTTTATCTATGGTAGATTGTGCAATCAATGGTACAGTTTATTTCTTACGATCAACTACGTAAGTTACCAAATTTGCGAGTGCCTCCTTATACTCGTTGTCAGGATATTTTGATAAAAGCTCTAATGCAGCGTCTTTATAATGGATCATTTGACGCTCAGCGTATTCTAAACCACCCTGATCTTTAACAATTTGAATAACCTCCTTAACTCGTTTTTTATCCGTGTTATGACGCTTAACAGAATCGATGAGCCAGTTCCGCTGCTTTTTATCCACCTTATTTAAAACATGAATTAGTGGTAAGGTCATTTTCTGTTCTTTGATATCGATACCCGTTGGCTTACCGATTCGATCGTCTCCATAGTCGAAGAGATCATCTTTAATTTGAAATGCCATCCCTGCATATTCTCCAAACGAATGAAAACGTTCAATCTCCTCTTTAGAACTACCAACCGAAGCCGCCCCCATTGCACAACAAGCCGCAATAAGCGTGGCTGTTTTCTGACGAATGATATCGTAATATACAGGCTCATCAATATCTAAACGACGCGCCTTCTCTAACTGCAGTAATTCACCCTGACTCATTTCACGAACGGCCTCAGAAACAATCTTCAAAAGGTCAAAATCGTCATGATCTAAGGAGAGCAATAGGCCTTTGGAGAAAAAATAATCTCCGACCAAAACAGCGATTTTATTTTTCCAAAGTGCATTTATTGAGAAAAAACCTCTTCGACGCTCACTCCCATCAACCACATCATCGTGCACCA
>JAYPSS010000199.1:0-2276 GCA_038133115.1 Flavobacteriaceae bacterium
ATTATTCATTAAAATAACGATTTTCAAAACCGATCAAAAATAGTTTTTCAGTGGCCCTGGTGAAGGCGGTATATAACCATCGAAAATGTCCTTCATCAAAACCATCAGGGGCATAAGGTTGCTCTACAAAAACACGAGACCACTGACCACCTTGCGCTTTATGACAGGTCATTGCGTACGAAAATTTTACTTGAAGGGCATTAAACTCTGGATTGGTTTTCACCCCCGTATAACGCTTGTATTGGGAACTTAGATGTGCATAGTCCTCAGATACCTTTTGATAAAGTGTATTCGAATCTTCATAAGTTAATGATGGGCTGTCACTGGAAAGCGTATCTAAAAGCAGTACGGTATCAAAAGAGGCCATTTCGGGATAATCGACCATCCGCACTTCTACTTTGGCAAATCGAAAATCGTAGCGTTCATAGATTTGGTGAATACGCAGAACTTCGATCAAATCTCCATTCGCAATAAACGAGGCTGTACTATAACTATCGATCCAGAAATAATTGTTTTTAACCACCATCAGTTGATCTCCAGGGGAAAGCGACTCTTCTAGAAGTAAAACTCTCGATCGAATATTCTGATTATACAGATTAGCCCTTTTATTTGACCTTACGATAATCGTGGTACCACTTACTCCTACCTCTCTGTATGCATCCTCTAGAGCTTCGAGCATCTCCCCTCCACTGAGTGGTCTGATCACATCATCAAAGTCACCCACCTCTAACTTTAAATCATCAAAGTAGGTTTGCCCTAGTTGTGAACGTAAATGGGTAGCGTTATACAAAACTCCACTATCCCGTTCTTGTCGAACCACATCAGTAAGGGTGGCTGAAAAAACCTCCTTCATTGCGCGCATCCCCATAAAATCATCATTAAGCGCAAAACTCTCTTCAGATTGAACAGGGGGCAACTGGGCGGTATCTCCGATCAGAAGTAAAGAACAATTCTTTCCACTGTACACATATTTCAGTAGACTCTCTAACAGAGAATCACTCGAGGAAGAGGCGCGTTCTCCAAGGTCATCCGATAACATCGACGCCTCATCTACAATAAAAAGAGTTTGGGTGTGTTTATTAGGGGCCAAAGTGAATTGAATCCCCTTTCCGCGGACCGATTTTGGAAAAAAAATCTTTTTATGAATGGTGTAAGCAGGGCGCGAAGTGTACTGACTGATCACTTTAGCAGCTCTACCTGTTGGTGCTAATTGCACGGTTTTCATCCCTGTATCAAATAACACCTTATTCAAGGTATTGATAAGCGTAGTCTTACCAGTTCCTGCATATCCGCGGAGTATAAACAATCTATCCGACTGATTTTCAGATAAAAAAGAAGCTAGACGTTCAAATGCTTTTTCCTGTGAATCAGTGGCAGTAAAAGGAAATTTGGAACGAAAAAGTTGAATAAAACGATCAGCCGACACAGAGGTGTTCATAGTCGCAAGATATCACCCTTTTCATTCTGTCACCAAAATCTTTAGTGATTGAAAAAAAATTGTAGATTTGTTTCCGTTCGAAACCAAAAATTTAAACGATGAAAACCGGAATAAAAGCAGTTCTTTATGTCATTTCTGTAGTGTTAGCCTACCTAATCTATCTATCGGTCATGGCACCTATCACTTTTAATAAAACCCGTGAAGAACGTTTTTCAATGGTTATCGAAAAACTCAAAGATATTCGGGACGCTCAAGTAGCTTACAGAACCGTTAATGGTGAGTTTGCTAAAGATTTTGAAAGCCTAATAAGCTTTATTGACACCGGAGTTTATACGATTACTCAGCAGAAAGATTCTTCTTTCATGAGATACAATCGAGTATACCGCATTGACATGCAAGTAGACACCGTAGTTGTAGATACCTTAGGCACCGTTGCGGTTAAAGATTCTCTATTCAAAGGAGATGATAGCTACAAAACGTTATTTAGCGTTCCTTACGCACAGAACGGAGAACGCTTTGAACTGAAAGCAGATGTTGTAAATAAGCAAGGGTTTGACGCTCCTGTATTTGAGGCATCCGTTAAAAAAGACGTTGTACTTTACGATCAACCTAAAGATCTTTTAGCTCGTGAAAACGCGCACAACAGTATCGAAGAGGTCAATGGAAATACCATTAGAGTAGGGTCATTAGCCGATGTAAGTACCTCTGGAAACTGGCCTTCTATCTACGACAAGAAGAAGAAAAACAATTAATACCTCTGGGCTTTGACCTATCCAAAGTCAACAGATCAAACGATATCCATCCACATCACAACGGATGGATATCGTTTTTTTAGCAC
>JAYPSS010000200.1:0-2272 GCA_038133115.1 Flavobacteriaceae bacterium
GCGACCCCCCCAGAAAGAACGAGGTGTTTTACCCCAGTGGTTTTTAGAGCCTTGAGTAGTTTCTTTTGAAGAACTTCTATGATGGCCTCTTGAATACTTGCACATAAGTCTGCCTTGTTGTTGGCAATAAATTCTGAATCATTACGAACACCTTGCTGAATGACTCTTGCGATTCCTGTTTTTAGGCCGCTAAAACTAAAGTCGAGGTTGGGGACCTTTGGTAGATCGAATTCAAAGGCTTTTGGATTTCCTTGCTGAGCCCAATAATCAATCTGAGGCCCTCCAGGGTAATCAAATCCCAACAATCTTGCGCTTTTATCAAAGCACTCTCCGACAGCATCGTCTAAAGTTTCCCCCAAGACTTCTAACTCGAAATAGTCCTTTACTAATATTAGTTGAGTGTGGCCGCCACTAACGGTTAAACTTAGTAGTGGAAAATCTGGAGCAACTTGACGCGAATCTTCGATAAAATGCGCCAGAATATGAGCTTGCATATGATTGACATCAATGAGTGGAATGTCTAAAGCAATCGAAAGTGATTTAGCAAATGAACCGCCTACAAGTAAGGAACCTAATAACCCGGGACCGCGCGTATAAGCGATGGCATCAAGCTCCTTTTTTTCGATATTTGCTTGTGAAAGCGCCCGGTGTATGACAGGAACGATATTTTTTTGATGTGCCCTCGAGGCTAACTCAGGCACTACACCACCGTAACTTTCATGAATTTCTTGGGTATTTACCACGTTTGATAAAACTCTTCTACCTTGCATTACGGCAGCAGAGGTGTCATCGCAAGAAGACTCAATAGCTAAAATTAAAGGCTCTTTTTTCAAGGTCATATGTTAAACAAAGATAACGGCTTAACTCCAATTCGAAAACGACTCTCTCTGGGTGTTAAGATAATATTGACTTTAGGTCTTTTTCTTTTCGCTTTGACGATTTTTGGGTCGCTTACACCCGTTCAAACTTATGTTGCAAAACGCCTTGTAAAACAACTCACTCAAGAATTTGGATTAGAAGCGAATTTAGGTGGTGTGCGCGTAAACCCCTTAGAACTCAATTCTCAGTTAACCGATCTTTATTTTGAAGACAATAGGGGAGATACCTTACTCTACATAAGTTCAATTCGCGCATCTCTACTTTCCCTATCTGATTGGTCCTCTAGTAAAGGAGGTAATTACAGGGTTGGCGCCTCAGTACTTTATTACCGCATTCCTAAAGGTGACTCTGTGGCGACATTGAATCGCTTTCTTGAAGCTTTGCCCTCAAATGCCAATCAACAGAAAGATTGGAGTTCAAAACGAATTGAGGCTAGAAATCTTAGTGTTCGATATATCGATGAAAATCGCAGTACAAGCCCCGTAAAGGTAGATGTAAATCAATTGGTGGTAGAAGATTTAAAACGTTTCAATGGACTTTTTTCAGGAAAGGTGACGACTTCGATCAAGGAGGTGCCAACATTAGGTTCTTCAACATTATCTGCACGAATCAGACAAGTAGGAGGCAGATGGGAAGCCCTCGATTTAAATCTCCGAACGGCTAAGGATGAATTGAATTTACCATGGGTAGGTGTCCAGACAAATCCCTTTAATATATCTGCAGAAATGGCTCCTTCTTTCGTTAGTCCCGAACTCATGAAAGCCATAATCCCGACCGTTCAAATTGAAAGTTCCATGTATGTTCAAGGGGAAGTTCAGGCAACCTCTGATTATATTAGTCTTAATCGTGCCTATGTAGAGCTTGGGGATTCAAATGCAGAGGTTTCCTTAGATCTGTCTACAAATAAGGGTATAGCTATTCGAGAATTAAGTCTTACCAATGCGAAACTAAAGGTTAAAACTTTGGCTAGGCAACTTGCACCTAAAAGAACCTCTTTTTTGGATAACCCAGACTTAAAGGAAAGTCAATTTCATGGATTAATTCGTTGGTCCTCGATTAAAGATTCGATGGAGATTGATGTTATTGGACTTTGGAATCAGTCAGAATTAAATCTGCAGTACACCAAAAATACAAGGGAAGAGAAGGTGGTTGCAGACCTTGATAACTACCCCCTTTATTTAATTCGACCGGGTGCCCAAGAAACGCTATCAGGACAAGCTGTTCTTCAAAAATTAAATACTGGTAATTTCTGGACTGTGGAGGGCCTCATCGAAAAGGTGTCTTCAAACTTTTATCAGCTTCATGATATTGCTCTAAAGGGCTCCATGAAATCTACTCTTTTTACTGGTCAGCTAAGCAGTCGATCCCCAAAAACCTCTTTTGTTTGGGACGG
>JAYPSS010000201.1:0-2262 GCA_038133115.1 Flavobacteriaceae bacterium
AAAGAATACCTCGTCAAGGTGGATAACCCCATCGATGAAAAATTCATCTCGAAAATGAGTAATGGTATTCCCATTCTAGGTACCATTACCAATAAGTGTTTCGTGGAGCAAATAGGACCTAAAACCTTTCGAATCATTCTAACCCAAGGTCTCAATCGTCAGATTCGCCGCATGTGTGAATACCTCGATTTCAGAGTCACTAAGCTCAAACGCATTCGAATCATGAATATAAGCTTAGATTTACCGTTAGGACAATGGCGCGATTTACGTCCTGAAGAACTTACAGCACTGAACAAGCTCTGTGAGGAAAGCTCAAAAACCCATACCTAGACCACTATGAAAAACGTTCAAATTTTAATTCTCACCCTATTTATTACCAGCTGCGCAACTAAGCCACTATCGCTTGAAGAAGTTCAAGAAAGTATCACCGTCACAGAAACTGAGCAGATTTTATACACCCTCGCTTCTGATGAAATGAAGGGCCGAGAAAGTGCTAGTGGCGGATACCAAATGGCTGCAGATTTCGTTACCAACTTTTTCGAAGAAAACGGAATTGAACCTTTTTATCCGGCTTACAAAGACTCTTTACAAACCAAAGAAGTTTGGAGTTATAACCTAGTAGGTTCTTTAGGTAAGTTCGAACAAAACCAGCCTACCATTTTAATCGGGGCACATCTCGATCATATTGGAGTCAAGAACGAAAATGAAGAAGACCCCATTTTCAATGGCGCCAATGATAACGCATCAGGATCAACCGCTGTGCTACAAATCGCAAAGTTCTTAGCTACAAAAGAGTGGAATCAAAACGTACTTGTGGCCCTATTTGCAGACGAAGAGAAGGGACTTAGAGGGGCTTCCCATCTAGCCCAGCGATTGAAAGAAGAAGGTGTTTCGCTTGCTTATATGGTCAACTTCGAAATGCTTGGAGCAACCTTGACTACCGGAGAAAATCAGGTTTACATGACCGGATACAACCTCTCAGACATGCCCGAAAAAATGAACGCCTATGCTCCAGAGTTTGTTCAATTTCTTCCTGAGGCCAAGCAGTATAACCTTTTTAGAAGATCAGATAATTACTCTTTCTACAAAATTCACAACATCCCGGCGCAGACCTTATCTACCTTCGATTTTAAGAACTATGATTACTATCACAAGGCAGGAGACGAGGCCGAGAAATTGGATGTTGTCAATATGAATAAAGTGATCAGTACTTCTGCTTATGTATTGGCAAAAATGCTCGAAGACGAAGTGAGCATCTCAGTGCTTTCAGAGCCTTTAGTCACTAACTAATTGACCACACACATCATTGACTAAAGATTTACTTTCGAATTAACTCTTTCCCCACTACCTTTGTACCGTTCTCAAAAGGGGTGCTTTTTAAAGGCTGAGATCATACCCAATGAACCTAGAACAGGTAATGCTGTTTAGGGAAACCGAAGCAAATGCTTCAAACAATTATTCAATTACTAATCAAGAATAATTACCTCTTTTTATTCGTTTTAAATTTCTTTAAAATGAAGAAAAATCTACTTTTCTTATTCTTGTTTGTAAGCCTAATTACAAACGCACAAGAACGACTATTGTCTGGTAAGGTCGTCAACCAAATTAACGAACCACTTGGCGGCGCAAGCGTGATTTTTCAAGGGCTAAATAAAGGGGTCGCTACTGATGAAGAAGGTAACTTCAAATTACGTCTAGCAGAGGGAGGTTACACCTTACAGATTTCTTACATCGGATATCAATCGAAAGAACAAGAAATCAATCTAATTGCTGATGACTCGATACTAATTACTCTTTCATCGAATGAATTCATTCTAGATGAAGTACTAGTGAGTGCTGTTCGAGCCAATTCAAATACTCCAGTAACTTTTAGCAATTTTGACAAAAAGGAAATCGCTAAGAGAAATCTAGGTCAAGATATTCCCATCTTGCTGAATTACCTTCCTTCGGTAATTTCATCTTCTGACGCTGGCGCTGGTATCGGATACACCTATCTCAACGTTCGAGGATCTAACAGCGAACGTATCAATGTCACCATTAATGGAATTCCTTACAACGACGCAGAAAGCCATGGTACTTTTTGGGTGAATCTAGGCGATTTCGCTTCGTCTACTGAAAATCTACAGCTTCAGCGCGGAGTCGGTACCTCAACCAATGGTTCTGGAGCTTTTGGGGCAAGTTTGAACATCTTAACCGATGCAATGGCTGCTGAAGCTGGAGGTGAAAGCTCGAATTCTTTCGGATCATTCAACACCCGTAAAC
>JAYPSS010000202.1:0-2238 GCA_038133115.1 Flavobacteriaceae bacterium
CCCAGAAATAGGCTACATTGTTTTTCTGTGAAATTCTACCAATCCATCAATAGGCTTACGAAGTACTTTACCCATAACTAAATCATTATTGTTTAGTACTGCCTCTAGCTCATCCTTAAGATAATAAGCAATACTCCCTACAAAGTGACAGGGCACTTTAGTAGCCAATTCAAACTGCATAATGTAGTTATTTACAAATTGCTGTAAACCTTTATTAATTACTCCTCTACAATATCTATGGTCTTTATTTTCAATAAGAAAACGTGCAAAGGTGGCTAGATAAGTATTTGGATTCGGCTGCTTGTAGAGATGATCTTTGATAATATCAGCCTCAAGGGGATACTCTTTGGTAAATTTAATCGCTAAATCCTGAGGGATTTTATGAAAATAGAGATCTCGTAAGAGTTTACGCCCGAAGTAATTTCCGCTAGCATCATCCATAAGGATATAACCGAGTGAAGTTACCTTTTGAAAAGGTTGATGACCGTCGTAATAAGAACAATTTGACCCGGTACCAAGAATACAAACAATTCCTTGTTTACCAATATCTGTAGTGGCGTAAATCGCGGCATAGGTATCTTCCTTAACATCAATCTTTGCTTTAGGGAAGAAAACGGTGAAAATTTCACTTAGAAACTTCTTCATACGTTCTGTTCCACAACCTGCACCATAAAAATGAAGTTGAGAAACCTTTTCGCGGTTTTGAGAAATCTCAAAATTATTCGCTAAACGATCCTCGATAACTTCTCTTGTCAATACTTCAGGCGACAAACCTAAAGTTTGGGTTTTGAAAAGTTCCTCTCCTTTTTCATTGAGTGCAATCCAATCAGATTTGGTTGCACCGCTATCTACGATTAAGATCATAAATACCTATCCTTAGATCGATGCAACGTGAAGTGCTAGATCAATTAGTTTATTCGAGTATCCAGCTTCGTTATCGTACCAAGAAACTAATTTAAAGAAGGTTGAGTTCAATTCGATACCTGCATCAGCGTCGAAAATTGAAGTTCTTGCATCTCCAATAAAGTCTTGTGAAACTACTAGATCTTCAGTATAACCTAAAACTCCTCTTAATTCATTTTCAGAAGCAGCTTTGAAGGTTTTCTTGATTTCTTCGTAAGAAGTTTCTTTTGATAATTTAACCGTAAGGTCAACCACAGAAACGTCTGCGTTAGGAACGCGGAAAGCCATACCCGTTAGCTTACCTTCTAATGCAGGGATTACCTTTGTTACCGCTTTAGCTGCACCAGTAGCTGCTGGAATGATGTTCAGTAAAGCTGAACGACCTCCTCTAAAGTCTTTTCGAGAAGGACCATCGACGGTCATTTGTGTTGCCGTTGTAGCGTGCACCGTGGTCATTAATGCCTCCTCAATTCCGAAGTTGTCGTTAAGAACTTTCGCTAAAGGAGCTAAACAGTTGGTAGTACAAGACGCGTTTGATACAATCGTATCTGTTGCTTTTACTTCATTGTGATTTACTCCCATTACAAACATCGGAGCATCTTTTGATGGAGCAGAAATTACTACTTTCTTAGCACCTCCCTCGATGTGTTGTTGTGCCATGTCAAGGGTAGTAAAAATACCTGTACACTCAGCAACTACAGTCGCTCCTACTTCATCCCACTTTAGGTTACGTGGATCTCTCTCTGCAGTAATTCTAACTACATTTCCATTAACGATTAATTGATCGCCAGAGATTTCAACGGTTCCTTTAAAATTACCGTGTACCGAATCGTATTTTAATAGATAGGCTAAGTGGTCTAATTCTAATAAATCATTGATCGCTACAATTTCGATATCGTCTCTCTGTGCTGCTGCACGGAAAACCATGCGTCCGATACGACCAAATCCGTTAATACCTACTTTCAACTTTCCCATTTTATTATTATTTGATGATTACTAATTAATTAAAAACTCATGATATCAGACACCCGAACTAATTCTTCATCAATCGGGGTTAATCCGCTGATGGCGTAATCGATAGGAGTTAATACCATTTGATTATTTTCAATACCAATCATATAATTGGTTTTACCTTCCATCAAGGATTCTACTGCCTTCACGCCCATTCTAGAGGCTAAGACACGATCAAAACAAGTTGGTGAACCACCTCTTTGCATATGCCCTAAAACTGAAACTCGGACATCGTAGATTGGTAGGTGTTTTTCAACGTATTCCTTTAATTCAAAAACGTTTTTTCCAGTTTTATCTCCTTCAGCTACAACAACAATACTCGAA
>JAYPSS010000203.1:0-2220 GCA_038133115.1 Flavobacteriaceae bacterium
CTGAAAATTAAAACCTTTCAGGAGCAGATATTTATACGAGAATACTTAATAGCTTTGCCCTAATGCTAGACTTTAAAGAAACGGTTTATGAGAAAGCTGTACTAATCGGGGTCATTACCCGAGAACAGCCGGCCGATAAGATTGAAGAATACCTCGATGAATTAGAGTTTTTAACCTATACCGCAGGAGGGGAGGTGATTAAACGATTTATTCAGAAAATAAATATTCCCAACCCTAAAACGCTTATTGGTTCGGGTAAAATGGAAGAGGTGAGAACTTACGTTGAGGAGAATGAGGTGGCCACCGTAATTTTTGATGATGAGCTAACACCTGCCCAACAAAACAATATCGAAAAGATCTTCAAATGCAAGATTTTAGATCGTACGGGGCTCATTCTAGACATTTTTGCTCAACGTGCTCAAACTAGTTATGCTCGAACTCAGGTAGAACTCGCCCAATATGAATATTTACTTCCAAGACTTACGGGTCTTTGGACTCACCTAGAGCGCCAAAGGGGGGGAATTGGAATGAGAGGTCCTGGAGAGACTGAAATTGAAACTGACCGACGTATTGTTCGAGACCGTATTGCCTTATTGAAAAAGAAGCTCGAAAAAATTGACCGACAAATGGAAACTCAGCGCAGTAACAGAGGCGCGTTAGTCCGTGTTGCACTGGTGGGTTATACCAATGTGGGGAAATCAACGCTCATGAATGTTATTGCGAAAAGTGAGGTTTTTGCCGAGAACAAGCTCTTTGCTACGCTAGACACAACCGTACGTAAGGTGGTCTTAGGAAACCTTCCGTTTCTATTAAGTGATACAGTAGGTTTTATTCGAAAACTTCCTACACAGCTCGTCGAAAGCTTTAAGAGCACCCTAGACGAAGTTCGTGAAGCCGACCTGTTACTGCATGTGGTGGATATTTCTCATCCGAATTTCACAGAGCATATCGAATCGGTGAATCAAATTCTAGGGGAAATTGACTGTGAAGACAAGCCTACAGTGATGGTCTTCAACAAAATTGATCAATACAACGCCGAGCCTTTTGACGAAGATGATTTAGTGACTGAAAGAACTACGGTTCATTACAGTCTTGAAGAGTGGCGCAAAACATGGTATGGCAAAATAGGCGATAAGGCCTTGTTTATCTCAGCGATCAATAAGGAGAACCTTGAAGACTTCAAGAAGCAAGTTTACAAACAGGTACGTGACATTCATGTAACCCGTTTTCCTTACAATAACTTTTTGTATCCTGAGAAATTAGACGATTATTCGAATTTTGAGGAGTAAGGCTTAAAGGGGAACCGCAGAACAGGCCTCTCCATACATCAATTTCTTTGCTACTTTCTTTAGCTCAACCGCCGCGGTTAGGTAGGCTTGTTGTGGAACAGGCTTATTTGAACACCCCTTTAAGATAACCGGAACTCCAGCATATTCTCTAAAGTCGACTTGAGCCAATTGCCTTTCGTAAAGCACCGTTTCTAGATTTTCTAATGAACCAACGGCTACAGTTCTAGCTTCTGTAGAGAGGTGTGTTGCAACTAGCGTGAAAGCCCACTGAGGAAGTATACATTCAGAGCTACAATTAAGAGCAATATGATGGTTTTTATATATAGACCAGTCTACTTCATTCAAAGCAGCTCTAAACTCTTTCTCTCTAAGGATTAAACCTTCGTATAGCCATTGCGAAAGATCAATAATTGTTCTTGGGCCTGATACGTAAAGGTCCTCTAAGTCAAATACTTTGAGCGAGCTCTGCGCAACCCGATTTACAATAGGCTCCTCCATCATTTAAAGCATTCCGAGCTCTAATTTGGCTTCTTCACTCATCAATTCCTGACTCCAAGGCGGATCGAATGTAATTTCTACCTCAGCATCCTTAATCTCATCAATAGATTTGATTTTTTCTTCTACCTCAACAGGAAGTGTTTCAGCCACTGGGCAGTTTGGTGAGGTCAGGGTCATCAAAATCTTAACGTCGAAGTCTTCATTCACCATCACGTCGTAGATAAGACCTAGTTCGTAAATATCTACAGGAATCTCTGGATCGTAAATCGTTTTTAAAACCTTTACGATCTTCTCTCCTAATGCACTAGTGTCGATGGTTGTTTCACTCATGATTCTTCTGTGTTTGATAAGCAACGGCGTATAGTTTTATCTGTCGAATCATACTGGTTAAGCCGTTAGCGCGGGTAGGTGATAAATGTTCTTTTAAGCCAAT
>JAYPSS010000204.1:0-2206 GCA_038133115.1 Flavobacteriaceae bacterium
GCCTGGCCTTATTATCATATCGTTCTGTTTATGGAAGCTAACGACTGGAGTTGGTCGACTGCTTTATTTTTTGAACAGATCAACGCAAATGAAGGGATGAAAATTTTAAACGCAGATCTCACCGTTGCAGCAACTACCTTTTTAGCCTTTCTTATTTATTTACTCATTAAAAAGAGTATAACGAGTATTCAATTCTTTAAATATCTGGGAGCACTATTTCTTGTGGGATTTTCACTTGCCCTTCCTTTATATCTTTATGAGCATTATGAACGTTTTAAGTAAGCTATTCAAAGGGGCAGTTATATTCCTATTTACTGCAAGTTTATACTCCTGTTTAAAAGAAAATGATTTATCAAATTCTCGTATAGATGAATTAGAGGGCCGTTGGCAATTACAACAGGTTTCTTGTTTTTGTTATTTCGAAGATTATGATTTTACTACAAATGAGCTATGGATATCAGCTAAAAGCAGTGTGATGCTTTCTAGAAATCAGAATGGACAACCATTGGGTATCACTGATAATGAGATAGTAACTCCGATTCGCGTTCGAAATAATGAACTTACCGATCTGATATCGAATAGAAGTTACACCTTTGATTTCGATGCTAATGTTTTAAATATTCATTACATCGATAATCCTCAGATTGCCGATGATGAAATTAGCTATTCCTACAGGCGTATTACTGAGGATTGTATTGTTTGGGATGAATTTAATTTGGAGCTCGCTTGCCCTGAAATATATCAACCTGTTTGTGGCTGCGATGGATTCTCTTACTCAAATGCTTGTGAAGCTTCGCGTTTTGGAGTGAGTGTAGATTACGAAGGAACATGCTCGGGTTCAATTTTTTAATCCTTATCATGAAAAAATCGTTTATATATTCTGTAGTTAGCCTTTTAGTAATCGGCCTAGGACTTTCTTTACTAGGTGAAGCTATTATTAGTAAGTGGAATAATTCATCGAATTGGATATGGTTAGGGACCGTAGCCCTTGTGGTTTGTAATACGGGTTTTTCCTTGCTCGGACGTGCAGTTATCGAGAAAATTAGGGACCAGAAATAGTCCAGTATGATCGATCAAATACAAATCAACTTCGATAGCGACTCATTATGGACTTTGAATCTAGCCTTGGCGCTAGTAATGTATGGTATAGCCTTAGACATCGAGGTGAAACAATTTAGGGAGCTGTTTAGAACTCCAAAATTGATTTTGGCCGGTCTGTTGAGTCAGTTTATTCTACTACCGGCTCTAACTTACCTTTTTGTTTTATGGGTGAAGCCTCCTGCGAGTATTGCGCTGGGATTGTTTCTAGTAGCAGCCTGTCCTGGAGGTAATGTTTCCAATTTTATGAGTCATTTGGCTAAGGCAAATACAGCCCTGTCCATCACACTTACGGCTTTTGCTACCTTATTATCAGTGGTTATGACTCCGCTGAATTTTCAGTGGTATGCTTCGCTATATGAACCATCAGCCTCGCTTTTAAGATCGATTTCGGTGGAGCCTGGAGATCTCTTTGAAGTCGTTGGATTGCTTCTTGCACTCCCTCTCGCCTTAGGACTCTATACTCGATATCAATTCAAGTCGCTTGCGATACGCCTCGAAAAGATTCTGAAGCCTTTGTCATTACTTCTATTCATCGTTCTGGTAGCGATAGCCTTAGCCACGAATTGGGATGTCTTTCGAAAATATGCCGACCAGTTAGCTGATTTAGTGGTTGCTCACAATACGCTAGCGATCTTGTTAGGGTTTACAACCGCGCTAGTCTTCAGACTAGATAGATATTCACGTCGAAGTATTGCCATAGAAACGGGTATTCAGAATTCGGGTCTTGGATTACTCCTTATTTTCACTTTTTTCGATGGCCTTGGTGGCATGGCAGTTATAGCCGCCTTGTGGGGTGTTTGGCATCTTATTTCTGGTCTTTTTCTTGGCTTGTTTTGGGGGGTGTTACAGGACCGCATACGTCCTCTTGTTCGTTCACTGGTAGTAGCTGTCGTTCGAGCCTTGTTGTACCTGAATTTTAAAAGTATTGAAATACATGGGCTTGAGAATATCCCTAGAGGCAGAGTGATTTTCGTGGGTAATCATCAAAATGGCCTTATAGATCCGCTTTTGATTGCTGCTTTTAACAAACGCTCAACTACCTTTTATACAAGGGCTAGTGTTTTCAAAAATCCGACAGTTTCAAAAATCCTTTATTATCTAGGCT
>JAYPSS010000205.1:0-2163 GCA_038133115.1 Flavobacteriaceae bacterium
CTAAAGCAAAGATTGATGTTAAGGAAGATACCTATGCCGCGATTTACGCCACTACGGATATTGGTAAACAAGGTATTGTTTGTATTCTTGGTACCGGGTCAAATTGTTCTTATTACGACGGTCATCAGCCTTTTCAAAAGGTAACTTCTCTAGGTTATATCCTTATGGATGATGCTAGTGGGAATTACTTCGGGCGTAAGCTTTTAAGAGATTTATATTTCCACAAAATCCCTCAGGATTTAGCGATTAAATTTACTAAAGAGTATCCGCTAGAGGCTGATATCATTAAGGAGCACCTATATAAACAGCCGAATCCAAATACTTATCTAGCCACCTTTGCGCGTTTTCTTATTGAAAATAAGGACCATAGATATTGTAGAGGAGTGATTAATAAAGGTTTACAGCAATTTGTAAATAACTACATCATGCAGTTTGAATTGGCTACTAAGGTGCCTTGTCATTTTGTTGGTAGTATTGCTTATTATCTTAAAGATGAGCTAGAAGCCGTACTAAATAATAATGATTTAGTAATGGGCAAAGTACTTCGTAAGCCTATTGATGGATTGGTAGAATTTCACAGAAAGACTATGTAGCCTATTTCTGGGCGATGAGTGAAATTTCAACATTCACATTCTTTGGAAGACCTAAAACCGCGACAGTTTCTCTAGCTGGAGCGGTTTTTTCGTTAAATAAAGTGGCGTAGATTCGATTCACTGTTTCAAAGTGAGCCATATCACTTAAAAATATACTGCACTTTACCACTTGCTCAGGAAGATAATTAGCCTCTTTAAGAATGGCCCTGATATTGTTCACAACCCGTTCTGTCTCACAAACGATGTCTTTTGTATCTAGCTCGCCCGTTACAGGATCAATCGCGATTTGACCTGATACAAATAAGGTGTTATTTGACTCTACTGCTTGTGAATAGGGACCGATAGGAGCAGGTGCATTCGGAGTGTAGATAATTCTTTTCATTAGCGTCTTATTACGTTTCGTTGACTGCGACTTTCCCATTTAAGATCAGAGAGCATGCTGCTCTTGATTCCAATAAAGAAGTCCCAACGAGTATTAGTACCAAAAGGTACCCAATTAAATCGAAGATCAAAGCTTTTCAGGTCTCTACGAAAGCCTAATTGTGTCAGGTTAAAACCTTTATTGGTGAAGTCATAACCCGAAGAGAATCTGATTTTCCATTCAGGAGTAAGATCTAAATTACCCGAAAACATCAGTGAGGCATTGGTAAAGTTGTTCTCTCTCGCTGCATTGGTGTATCCGCTGGTAAACTGCAGATTCATATTCCAAGGGATCGCATTTCTGTATAATTTCCCGATTTCTTCATTCTCTTCTTCCTCAGTATCTAGGTCATCATTGAGCCCAAATCCAAATAGATCATTAGCTGCTCCTCCTGATGCCGTTCTGTAGTCAGAGTCATAACCTCTTCGGGTATCGTCCTCATTATCCTCTTTTTCTTCTCTTTGGTTTTTGGGTTTAAAGGTATCGTTGTTTAGGCGGTAGCTCACATTAATATTTGCTCGAGTTAAACGAAATAAACCACCTCCGTTTTGAACATTCAATGTATTTATTCGTCTTCCGTCTGCATCGATGGCATAGGGGTCAAGGGCTCCATTTAGATTGATATTCATCTTTTGGTCGAGAATCGCAGTTGCTGCATTAAAACTTACCGGGGCAAGTCTAAGCGAATCGGCCTCAATGTTATAAGAACTGGCAAAATTGAGGTTACTGAAAATCGGAATTTTTCTAGATTCTGTTTCTGTACTATCCTTTGATTTGACCTTAGCCTCGATGGTGTTTTGGAGACTAAAAGTAAGTGCATTACTTCTACTCAGAGAGGGGGCTCCGTTATAGGTTCCTTCAAATCTTGAATAAGTCTCCAATTCGCCGTCGTAATTGGTGTAGGTGTCGTAATACTGCTCAAATGAGGGTCGGTATCCCCAACCCACAGAAGGTCGCATTACGTGTCGTATAGCCTCTAATTTATTCCCTTCCTTAAAGGTATAGGTACCGTAAACCGTTGTACCAATATTGGCTGAAATACCATATCTGTTAAATCGGTCAAACCCTTTCACGGTGTCTAATACGATTTCTCTGTTTTGATCGATAGTTGGGTCCTGGCCTCTTGTATAGGTTTCAAAGGTCCATAAA
>JAYPSS010000206.1:0-2129 GCA_038133115.1 Flavobacteriaceae bacterium
AAAGAAGATCGAAACACTCGAAACATCTTTAATCAAGTTGATGATCATCAGTTTGTGTATGTAAGCTATTTCGACCCTAAGCGACTGATCGGATATAATTTCACCCTCGAAGAATTTGATTCGATTGGTCAATTAAAATATAAAATGTCTTCTGCCAACATCCGATTTATGGCGGCAGACTCTACTTACCGATTAACCTCCTATAAAAAACGAATATTTGAAGATCAGAAAGAAGTCATCTATCAGAAGAGTCGTTTAGACACGGTGTTTCAATTTACGATTGATGATTTAATGCCGGTTTCTTATATCGCAGAGACCAAAAACCTTTTCGAACTCAATCAATTTATTCGGGATCAGAAAAGAAGGGGTAGCCCAACGGTAAACACTTATGTCTTAGAAAAGTATAAACGATGGGCGATACCCATTTCGGCCTATATTTTGACACTGATCGCAGTGGCTGTTTCTTCGGTAAAGAGAAGGGGAGGTTTAGGTCTTAATCTTGCCTTTGGTATAGCTATTGCCTTTGTGTATGTATTCTTTGATAAGGTATTCGCAACATTAGCCGAACAGGCTGGTTTCTCTCCGTTTTGGGCTGTTTCTCTACCGGTTTTATTTTTCGGGTCACTTGCTACCTTATTGTTATCGAGAGCAAAGCGTTAATGTGTATATTTGTCTTTCGACTTAACTGAAAACTAACCATTTCTTTATGGAATATCTAGACTTTGAATTACCCTTAAAAGAACTCGAAGAACAGCTTCAGAAGTGCCAAATGATTGGTGAAGAAAGTGAAGTAGATGTAACCGAGACTTGTCAAAAAATTGAAGAAAAGCTGATCGATAAGAAGAAAGAAATCTACGGAAGTTTAACCCCATGGCAGCGTGTTCAATTATCAAGACACCCCAACAGACCTTACACCATGGATTATGTCAAAGCGCTTTGTGGAGATACCTTCTTAGAGTTACATGGGGACCGTTCGGTCGGAGATGACAAAGCAATGATTGGTGGACTTGGTAAAATTGACGGTCAATCTTATATGATTATCGGTCAACAAAAAGGATACAACACAAAAACACGTCAATATCGAAATTTTGGTATGGCGAATCCTGAAGGATACCGAAAAGCGCTTCGTTTGATGAAATCAGCAGAAAAATTTGGTATTCCTGTCATTAGCTTTATTGACACACCAGGTGCTTATCCTGGTATCGAAGCAGAAGAACGCGGGCAAGGTGAGGCCATTGCGCGCAACATTTTAGAAATGTCTCGTTTAGAGGTGCCGGTTCAGGTATTTATTATCGGAGAAGGTGCTTCTGGCGGAGCTTTAGGTATCGGAGTTGGAGACCGTGTAATGATGCTTGAGAACTCATGGTATTCAGTAATTTCTCCAGAATCTTGTTCATCTATATTATGGCGTAGTTGGGAGTATAAAGAACGTGCTGCTGAAGCCCTGAAGCTTACGGCTAAAGACATGAAAAAGATGACTCTCATTGATGAGATTATCAAGGAGCCGCTAGGAGGAGCACACGCTAACCGTGAGCTTATGTTTGAAACCTTAAGGAAGAAAATTACCAAAACCCGCCAAGAACTATCGCAAATCACTGTAAAACAGCTAATTAAAGAGCGTATGCAGAAATATTGTGATATGGGCGTATACCAAGAATAGAATGAATAGTCCTAACCCTAATCGTATGCAGAATGCATCGGGTAATAACCCGGTGATTTCATTGGAGCGAGGTAAGCTGCCGCCACAGGCAGTAGACCTTGAGCGAGTCGTACTTGGGGCGATGTTAATCGATAAAAAGGGAGTAGATGAGGTAATCGATATTCTTCATAAGGAGGCTTTTTATGTAGAAGCTCATCAACATATTTTTGAAGCCATTTACGATTTATTTCAAGAGACTAAACCCATCGATATTCTTACCGTTTCTAATTTGTTGAAACAAAAAAATAGGTTAGAAAAGGTCGGAGGCGACTATTACTTAATTGATCTTTCTCGTGCAGTAGGCTCTTCGGCTCACATTGAATTTCATGCGCGAATCATTTTACAAAAATTTGTTCAGCGCAGCCTGATTAAAATCTCTACCGAAATCATTGAAGAGGCTTATGGAGATAATCAGGATGTTTTTGATTTA
>JAYPSS010000207.1:0-2108 GCA_038133115.1 Flavobacteriaceae bacterium
GCAATTAAATCATTGGCATTTTGATGATAACTTGACCCTCCATATAACTCAAAACTATCTCCCTCATAACCAAGAGCCAAGTAGGTGTAAAACGCGATGTTGGTCAACAAGTTTGAGTTCAGTTGGTTTTCATTGTGGATTAAGGGTCGATTTACTTGGTAATTAAAAGTCAAGTCACTCTCAATAATCTTAAATAACGGAGTTTTGTAAGTGGTATTAAACACAGGCCTAAAAGCCTCTACCATTAGAACAGCTCGATATTGTTCTCCGTTTTGCTCTAAAATCGAAAGGTAATAGCGCACATCTAGTTTCGCATTTTCATCTCTTGTTTGACCTCCCCATTTTTTCTGCGCCACAAATCGTTCTAGATCTAATTTCAAGCGATTTTCAATAGTTGAAACATAACTAGAGTTACTGCGATTCGAGACCACAACGGTTGGTCGAATTTCTTGAGCGAATCCTTGGTAAAAAAAGGCGAAGAGTAAAAACAAGCTGCTGAAATACTTCATAAGACAGTACCTATAAGAGCTTTCCAAAATTGGGAAGCTATGATCGATTTGTCTGCTAAAGGCAGCTTTATCTGTTGAGCATCTTTTAAAAAGAGTGTCAGTTCGTTCGTGGAGTTCCCAAAACCGGCACCCTTCACCTCTAGAGAGTTCAGAGCAATAGCGTCTAAGTTTTTGCGCTCTAGTTTTGATTGAGCACTCTCGACGCCGTCGTCAGATTCTAAGGCAAACCCTATTAAAATTTGATCTTTTGATTTCAGTTTTCCTACCGAGGCCAATATATCCTCTGTCTTTTTTAATTCGAGGTTTAACGAATTCTCTCCCTTTTTAATTTTGTGTTCGGCCACTGCTGAAGGGGTGAAATCAGACACTGCTGCCGTGGAGACAAAGCAATCGGATGATGAAAAATGTTTACGAACTTCTGAACTCATCTCAAAGGCACTTTCTACCTCTATGCGTTGTATGGATGATGGTAGCTTTATAGGGCGAACAGGCCCTGAGATTAAAATAACCTCAGCTCCCAGCTCAAATGCTTTTAATGCTATTTGGTACCCCATAGTACCCGTCGATCGATTCGAAAGAAATCTCACGGGATCAATAGATTCCCTAGTAGGTCCCGCAGTAACTAAAATTTTCTTTCCCTTTAAAGGCAACGATTCACGTATCTTATTCTCGATAAAAGATATGATCTCTTCGGGCTCAGCCATCCGACCTTCACCTTCTAAGCCGCTCGCCAAAAACCCAGAATTAACGGAAATCACGTGAACCTCATGCTTCTGTAGCGTTTTCAGTGTTACTGCCGTTGTTGGGTGCGCATACATATCGAGATCCATCGCTGGCGCCACATAAACTGGTGAAGGGCACGAAAGGTAAGTGGCTAACAAAAGATTATCGCAAGTACCCTGTGCCATTTTCGACAAGGTAGAGGCTGTAGCCGGTGCTACGATCATTAAATCAGCCCATTTCCCTAATTCAACATGATTATTCCATGATAATTCACCATTGTGCTCATTGATGAAATCGAAATGAACCGGATTCTTGCTTAAGGTTGCAAGTGTAAGTGGAGTTACAAAGTCTTTGGATGCAGGAGTCATTACCACCTTTACTTCTGCACCAGCTTTAATAAATAAACGTACCAAATTAGCTGTTTTATAAGCGGCGATACCACCGCAAACACCTAATAGGATGCGCTTACCTGAAAGCATAAGCCTAGTTTTTAAGCTTCTGTTTTTGTATTTCTAAAATAAATACGTTCGTTTAACCATTCCTCAATGGCGATAGCGTGAGGCTTTGGAAGCTTTTCATAGAATTTAGATACTTCGATCTGCTCCTTATTTTCGAATACTTCCTCTAAGCTATCAGTGTAAGTTGCAAACTCTTCTAACTTCTCTAAAAGCTCCTTTTTGATCTCTGCATTGATTTGAATAGAGCGCTTAGCTACCACAGAAATAGCTTCATAGATGTTTCCGGTTTGTTGGTCTACCACATTTTTATTCAATGTTTTGGTAGTTGCTGATGCTTTGGTTTCTTTAAGATTTGCCATAATAATTAAGATGACGTTAGTGAAAGTAGAGATTCATCAATTTTTTCTTTGTAGGCATC
>JAYPSS010000208.1:0-2074 GCA_038133115.1 Flavobacteriaceae bacterium
GAAATTCCTGCTAGTTTATTAGGTGCAAGCCTAGAAGATTTGACTCCCGAGCAAACGGCCACCTTTTCTTCGCTAAGAAAAGTGAGTGTTTTGATGTATAGAAATACGGATAATAAAGAGTTTATTGCTAATCAACAGACCTTGATTAATAGCTTTTTAAAAAGTGATGGTTTTGAAGCTTTAGTTTCAGCACGAATGAAGGGAGAGGCGCAAGCTAGCATACTTATTCGTGGAGCCGTAGATCAAATTGACGAGGCTGTATTCTTTGGTTTTGCAGAAGGTGAGGGCTTTGTTTTAGCTAGAATTTTAGGAGAACAAATGAACCCTGCCGCTTTTCTTCAACTTGCAGATTCGCTGGAAGAATCTGATTTTCAGTTCTTGAGCGACAGTGTTCTAAAGGATATACTCGGAGAAGAGGAGCTATAATCGAGCTTAGAATCCGAGATAATTTTCTGGTCGTATTGCTTTTAGCTCTGACTTCACTGAATCACTTACATTTAAGGTTTCGATAAAGTCATGTATTGCTTCTTCATTCATTACTGAATGCGTCCTAGTAAGTGCCTTTAGACTTTCATAGGGATTAGGATATTGCTCTCGACGAAGAATCGTTTGGATTGCTTCGGCAACTACTGCCCAATTATCTGATAATTCATTGACCACCTTCTCCTTATTAACGAGCAGCTTGCCAAAACCTTTAATAAGAGATTGCATGGCTAAGATAGAATGTCCGATAGGTACTCCAACATTTCTTAACACCGTACTGTCCGTAAGATCTCTCTGTAATCTGGATAAAGGAAGCTTCGCAGATAAATGCTCGTAAATAGCGTTTGCAAGACCTAAATTACCTTCAGCATTCTCGAAGTCGATAGGGTTTACTTTATGCGGCATCGCTGATGAACCTACCTCACCCTCTTTGATTCGTTGTTTGAAGTAATCCATTGAGATATAGCTCCAAACATCTCGCGATACATCGATGAGGATGGTATTGATTCGTTTGTATAGATCAAAAAGTCCAGCTAAATGATCATAATGTTCGATTTGGGTTGTTGGATAACTAAAATGTAATCCTAGGTTTTTAGTCACGAAAGCTCTTCCGAACTCGGGCCAATTATTCGATGGATAAGCTACTTTGTGCGCGTTGTAATTTCCTGTTGCGCCTCCAAATTTTGCTGAAAACTTTTGTGATTCAAACTGAGAAATTTGCTCATGTAAACGTACGGCAAACACCTTAAATTCTTTACCTAATCTAGTAGGTGAAGCGGGTTGACCATGAGTTCTGGCAAGCATAGGAATGTCGCTCAAACTTTCTGCTAGTTTTTCGATTTCGATCACCAATTGTTGAAGCATGGGAAGAACTACCTCAAAATGCGCTTCTTTTAACGAGAGCGGAATGGCGGTATTGTTGATATCTTGAGAGGTTAATCCGAAATGAACAAACTCTTTGAGACCATCTAATCCCAAACGATCAAATTGGTTTTTGATGAAATACTCAACCGCCTTAACATCATGATTGGTTACGCGTTCAATATCTTTAATAGATTGCGCATCTTTTTCACTAAAATTTTGATAGATCGCTTTTAAATCCTCCTTCGTTTTTTGATCTAAAGGATGTAAAGGTTTGACTCCTGTTTCGCACAACTCAATAAAGTATTCGATTTCTATTCGAACGCGATACTTGATCAGTGCGTATTCTGAGAAAAAAGGAGCAAGGGTAGAAGTTTTTGATCGGTATCTACCGTCAATCGGTGAGATGGCTGAAAGTTCAGTGAGATTCATGATGATAAGCTAAAACGCGAAATTAAGACATTCGAGAGAATCAATTAAGGAAACTCAGGAGATAAAAGCACTGTTGATTGAGCTGTCTTTATGTGTATTATTCCATTTTGTGCGGTGAACGATCGATTCGAATAGGAATCATACCACTTTTCTATAGTTGACCACTGAGTGGGAAGTTGAAGGTCAATTTCTTGGTCTTGAATTAAATCAAGCCCTATAATTACCACATCACTATCATAGGTTCTGCTAAAGAAATACGGCTCGGTTTGAAGCACTTTATGTGATCCTAAACCTACTG
>JAYPSS010000209.1:0-2072 GCA_038133115.1 Flavobacteriaceae bacterium
TGCTGCAGTCTCATTCATTTCGACCATGAAAGTAGATTCGCCCTTACTTAGGTTGTCACTAGCACCGACACGAGTGAAAAGTTTGTCAGTGATTCCCATTTCTGCATCGCTTGCGGGAATAAATGACCCTGACTGGGCCAAAATCACACACAGAGCGGTTTGACGGAGGATCGCTGACTTACCGCTCATATTAGGCCCGGTAATCATCATGATCTGTTGCTTTTGATCATCTAATAATATATCATTCGCAATATAGCTTTGATCATGGGGCAGGCGCTGTTCAATTACAGGGTGTCTGGCTTCTTTTATTGAAAGGGTGAAAGAGTCGTTTAGCTTCGGTCGATGGTAATTATAAGCCTTTGCGATGTAGGCAAAGTTTGATAGACAGTCAATACTTGCAATTTCATTCGATAATTGCTGCAATGAACTAATTCTAGGCTGTAGGTCTTCAATAAGCTGGGAATATAGTTCTTGTTCTAAGATCTGAATTCGAGCCTCTGCCGAAGAGATTTTACTTTCGTATTCTTTAAGTTCTTGTGTGATATAGCGCTCTGCATTGACAAGAGTTTGTTTTCGAATCCACTCTTCAGGAACTTTATCCTTATGGGTGTTTCGCACCTCGATATAATATCCGAAAACGTTATTTGATGCAATTTTTAAAGAGGTAATTCCTGTTCTTTCTATTTCTCTTTCGAGTAATGCATTAAGGTGATCATGACCTTTTTCTGACAGTGATCGAAGCTCATCGAGTTCTTCGCTTACTCCGGTTCTAATTACGCCTCCCTTTGAAACTAAAACTGGTGGGTTTTCTTCTAAGCGTGAATCGAGTAATTCTGTGATAGCGTTAACTGTTTGATCCTCAATAGAGGAATGGTAAGCGTTCGACTTTAAGAGGGTTGATAGCTCTAAAACCTTGTGTAAAGATGAGGACAGGGCTTTAAGTTCTTTAGGATGTACACGTGCTGCTGCAATTCTTGCTACCACTCTTTCGATGTCAATACACTTAGATAAGGTGGTACGAACTAATTCAAAAAGATTTTCTTTTTGTAGTTCTGAAACCTTTTGGTGTCGCCCTTCTATGTGCTCCCGATGAGTTAAGGGTAAACCAATCCATCGTTTTAAAAGCCGACCACCCATGGCTGTCTGGGTATGATCGATGATATCAATTAGTGCCGTCCCTCCGGATTGCAGCGGATGAAAGAGTTCTAAATTTCGAATACTGAAATGATCTAGCCAAAGTGTACCTTCTGGGCTAATTCGTCGAATGGTTTGGAGGTGTCCTAGTTTGTCGTTTCGAGTTTCCCCTAAATAGTGAAGAATGGCTCCTGCACTAATGATACTATCGACTTTATTGTCTAGGCCAAAACCAGTGAGATTATGAGTTTTAAAGTGAGACAACAATTTTTCATTAGCGAAACTCTCACTGAAAATCCAAGACTCTAAGGTGAATAAGGGTTTGCCTTGAAGCGATTCCTGAAGTTGGTTTCGTTGAGGCTTTGAAATAAGAATTTCAGAAGGATTAAATTGAGCTAACAATTTTAGGATGTAAGATTCAGAACCTTCAGCTACCGAGAATTCCCCGGTGGATACATCGGCTAAAGCCAATGCGTAATTCTTCTCACCTTTATAGATAGCAGCTAAATAATTATTCGTCTTCGAATCGAGTAACTCACTTTCATAAGTAACTCCTGGAGTGATGATTTCGGTAATCCCTCTTTTTACGATTCCTTTGGTCTGACTTGCGTCTTCTAATTGATCACAGATAGCCACTCGTTCTCCGGCCTTAACTAACTTATACAAATAGGTGTTTAAGGCGTGATGCGGAAATCCAGCGAGTGGAGTTTGGTCACCTCCATTGTTTCGAGCCGTGAGAACAATCCCCAGTATTTTAGCTGTTTTTTCGGCATCAGAACCAAAGGTTTCATAGAAGTCTCCAACTCTGAATAGAAGTAATGCGGTAGGATGCTTAGCTTTTATTGCATCGTACTGTTGCATCAGTGGGGTAGTGCTCTTTTTGTTTTTTGCCATAGCTTTGTCGAAAATATGAAAACTCCCTTTATTAAAACCGAAAA
>JAYPSS010000210.1:0-2021 GCA_038133115.1 Flavobacteriaceae bacterium
CCATCTTGGATACCTACCTATCCACTCCTCTAATTTTTGATTAGGAATCACGATTAAAAGAGTGTCAACTTCAGCCATCGCTTTAATGGTACTTCTTTTTTGTTCGGTGCAGCAGGCCATAGACATGGAACAAGTATTTCCTTCTTCGACATAGTAAAGAAGAAGTTCCTCTCCATCGTCATACTCACGAATTACTTTGATGGCTCCTGAGATTAAAAGGGGAATACTTTTAATATACTCTCCCGGTCTGATGATCTCGGTTCCTGCCTGTATTTGTCTGTAGGTGCCCACTTGGTTGATCTCTTGAAGAAGAGAGGCTTCGAGAAGTGATCCATAAACAGATTGAAGATCGGTAAGCATGTTATTTATTGAATAGGTGTTCTTTCAAAAATAGGTTAAAATCAAAAGTGGTTCAAAGGTAGCATTAGCGAACATCCTTATTAGTAACCTATGTTACATTATCTTTAGACTAGCTATGAGAAAGAACAGACCAAAGGTTGCTTTAGTTTGGTTAAAACGTGATTTGCGTTGGGAAGATCATGAGCCGATTTCAGCGGCAATTGATTCGGGCTATCCTGTAATTATATGGTATAATTTCGAACCGATATTGCTCAGTGATAAACACTATAGCGCAAGACATTGGCACTTCATTTCTGAGAGTTTGAAAGACTTTGATGGTTTTTTAAAATCGGTGGATGCCCGTGTGTTACAGATGTATGGCTCAGTTTCAGATAACTTCATTCGGCTCAGCGAAATCTTTGAAATAACTAGTGTTTATAGTTATCGAGAAACGGGTTTAAAAATCACTTTCGATCGAGACAAAAGGTTCTCCAGGATACTAGCACAAGAAAATATCCCATGGCTAGAGTTCAACACGAATGGGGTAGAGCGCGGTCTCAAACATCGATTGGGTTGGAGAGATCGGTGGGAGGCTTTTATGGAATCTTCGATATCACATCCATTGTGGTCAAAAAAATCTGTCGTTAGCAGCACGATGCTTTCTCAAGTAGAGAATAAAATGAACCTCTTAACACTGCCTGAGGACCGGTCTATCGATCGCCAAAAGGGCGGAAGAAATATGGGATTGCGCTATTTGAATAGCTTTTTGAACGAGCGCTACAAAAACTATAACCGACATATTTCTAAGCCATTAGACTCCCGAATCAGTTGTAGTAGACTATCTCCCTACATTGCCTTCGGGTGCTTATCTGTTAAAGAGGTGTTTCAAGTTACAGCAAGGGCCTATGAAAATGCAAAACCGAAAAGATCGTTATCGTCATTTCGATCAAGGCTCCGCTGGCAGGCTCATTTTATTCAAAAATTTGAGATGGAAGATCGAATAGAGTTTGAGCCGGTAAACCGAGGATATCTCACCTTGAATAAAACAATCAATCCCAGTTTCTTAGAGGCTTGGGAAAAAGGGTTAACCGGGGTGCCACTTGTAGATGCGGCGATGAGATGCCTCAACGCAACAGGATATCTTAATTTTAGAATGCGTGCACTTCTAGTTTCTTTTGCTACTCACCATCTTTGGCTACCCTGGCAAGTGATTAGTCCACATTTGGCGCGACAGTTTTTGGATTTTGAACCTGGAATTCATTATCCGCAACTACAAATGCAAGCAGGTGAAACAGGGATTAACCAGATTCGAATTTATAGCCCATTATCGAATAGTGTGAAGCATGATCCGGACGCAGTTTTCATTTTAAAGTGGGTCCCTGAACTAGCTAAGTTGCCTCAAGCTTTGGTTCATAATCCTTCAGCGCTTACTCCGATGGATGAGATCTTTTACGACTTCAGAAAGGGGGTCGATTATCCAAACCCTATCGTAGATTTAGATCGAGCGAGAAAAGAAGCTAGTGAAAAGCTTTACCGTCTTCAAAAAGAAATTGCAGTTGTTTCTGATGCTAAAAGAGTGCTGAGTAAACACACTTTACCCAATCGGGACGCGTTCAGTTAACTACTCAGAATTTGAGTTGATGGTTTTGATCCCATAAACCCCAGTAGGCTCCTACACTTCC
>JAYPSS010000211.1:0-2021 GCA_038133115.1 Flavobacteriaceae bacterium
ATGTCGATTTCTCCTCTTAAGAGTGCAGCATCTAGGCCTCGGGTAAATACACCACTGATTCCCATCTGGTAAATAGGTTGAGCCAGATTTAAATCTCCTTCTGATTTTACCGGATGTAATACATTCGATTGGTCGTACTTTTCAAGAAGCCCGGCTACTTTATTGGCTTGCCAAAGCGCTAGGGCACTATCTCTGGTGCCTATTCGAATAGGACTTTTCATCGCTTTGATTTTTCTAATTCGAATACCGACTCTATCAGTTTCATCTTCTCTTCAAGATCACTGTCGGTCTCTCTGAGAAAATTCGCGAATTGTTTGGTGATTTTTTGAACTAATCGATCACCGAAATCATCAAATGCGCCACAGTTTTTGGCAACGCTTTTATTTCTCTTCGACTGAAAATCGATTTCTTCGGCTTTGAATTGACTTAGTTTTTCTTTTAATGCAGCCAATGTGTTGGCAAACTTTCGGTTCTCTACCCAATTCATGAATTCTAACAGAATCTCTTTGTAAATCGATTCGGCCATTGGCAAGAATTCTTTTCTTTTTTCAAGAGTGTCGTCAGTGATTTTCGATAATTGATCAATATCGATAATCTCAACTTGCTTTAAGTCATTAACCGCTTCACTAACATTTTTTGGAACCGATAAGTCGAGAATGATCAGCGGTTTTTTATTGAAAATTAGCGCAGGGGTAATCGTGGGTTTAGATGCCCCTGTAGCCACTACGAGAATATCTGCCTGTCGAATTTCTGATTGGAGCTCTGAGTAGGGACGAACTCGTAGATTGAGCTTCATTGCAATACGCTCGGCCTTTTCGAGCGTTCGATTAATGAGCGTAATGTGCTCGTTTTGGGTATGCTTAACTAAATTTTCGCAGGTGTTTCTCCCTATTTTACCTGTGCCAAACAGTACGATATGTTTCTCGCTGATGGCTTCTACCTTTTCAAGAAGATAGCGCACCGAGGCAAATGAAACCGAAGTGGCACCAGAAGAAATCTCTGTCTCTGTTTTTATTCGTTTTGAAGCTTGAATGACCGAATTGACGAGTCGCTCAAGAAACGGATTGCTGAGGTCTAACTTCTTGGCTCTCCTAAACCCTTGTTTCACTTGCGAAATTATTTCGAAATCTCCCAAGATTTGACTGTCTAGCCCCGTACCTACACGAAATAAGTGTTCTACCGCCTCTGCGTTCTCTTTTACATAACCTTGAGATTCGAATAATTCTCGGTTTCCTTTGGTAAATTCACAGAGCAAGTTGACGAGTATTTCAGCATCTTCGGTGTAACCGTACAGTTCGGTTCTATTACAAGTAGAAATAGTGAGAAGGGCTTCAATGCCTAAGTCTTTGGCTTTGCGAGATAATGATTCTCCCGCCGCCCCATCGAGGCTGAATTTTCCTCGGGTCTCTGCATCTGATTTTATGTAACTAACGCCTACGGCGAAGAAGGAATCAAGCATGGGGTTGCGCCAAAACTTTTGCATTGCAAATTTAAAACCTACTTATTCCTTAAAATAACGCTATCGGTTTTGCTTAAGGTTTCCTTGTGTTTTAATGCTGGTCTTCTAGAGATGTTTATCATAAAATGTTGTTTATTAGAAAGTTATAACTGTCATTTCGTTATTTAGATTGTTTTTAAATTAAGTTTTTGAAGAAAGAATTACCTTTGATAAGCTATAAAACAACGCTAAATGAAAAAGGAATTAACAGTAATCAGCGAGTCTTGCAGGGTGCTACGTTTTTACAATGAAGGTAAAGCTGCTGCCACCTTCGAAGAACCGGTTACCAAGGAATACATTCAGATGCACTTTGTGCTCAGAGAACAGGCTCACTTTTTATACAATCAAGGATCTTACCAATTAGACGGCACAGAGGATCAAGTGCTGCTCTTATTCAACACCCAAAAGGATCTTCCGATTCATTTAGTTCTTGACCCTGGCGGATGGGTACTTTCACTTCTTGTTACCATCGAACAGCTGCATAGTTGGTTTTCTAATGAGGCCTCTCTGATTCCGTTTTTCG
>JAYPSS010000212.1:0-2011 GCA_038133115.1 Flavobacteriaceae bacterium
GCGAACTTTTCTACATCGATCACTTTAAGCAGTTAGAAAAGGAGTTCCCTAACTTTAAATTCTACATGGCCCTTTCTGAGCCTTTAGAAGAAGATAACTGGAAGGTTAAAAAGGATATTTATGATGAGTCTGGTGACGGCTTTGTTGGTTTCATTCACAATTGTGTTATCGAACAATATCTGAACCAGCACGAAACCCCTGAAGATATTGAGCTTTATTTCTGTGGACCACCACTAATGAATAAGGCTGTTCAGAAGATGGGCGAAGATTTCGGTATTCCTGATGAGAATATTCGCTTTGACGACTTCGGAGGATAATGACTTTAAACCGACACTTAAACGTGTCGGTTTTTTTAACGGATAAAATGAGTATGCTAAGTACCAACGAAATACATCAGATTGCCATGAATTTGGTAGGTGCCCAGTTAGAAGGAGCTGGTTATGAATTCTTAGGGGTTAATTCTAAGCCAGGTGTTGACCCTCAGTTCGTTTGTACTTTTAATAAGCAACTGCATTTTATTGTGGTACGCGGATTTTTTTATCCTGCTGATCCTCTGTCTCCGGATCGAACATTGCTGAAGAAAGTGGCAGATCATGCAGAAAAATTTGATGCCAAAGCTTATTGGGCGGGCGTCGGAGTATACCATCCTGAAGATCGAAAATTACCTGTCTCTAAGGCTTCCGGTTATGAACTTGATTTTAAAGGGTTATATCTAGCTGAAGAAATCTTATGAATCGATTATTATTACTTTTCGTTCTCGTACTAGCATCTTGTGCAGAATCTCCTTTGCGCCAACAGTATACAGGGGAGGCATTAGGCACTACTTACTCGATCATTGCCTATGCTAATGAAGGCTTAGAGTTAGATCAGCCGCTTTCTGAACTCTTTGATCGGCTGAACCAATCCATGTCTACCTATCATCCACAGTCAGATATAAGTAGAATTAATCGAGGAGAGCGGGTTCAAGTCGATTCTTTATTTCGCTTTATGTTTGAGAAGTCTGCTCAAATTAACCGCGCAACTTCAGGCTATTTTGATCCTACAGTTGGTATCTTGGTAGATGCCTGGGGCTTCGGAGCCGAATCTTTGAACGCTTTCAATGCAGTACAAGTAGATAGTTTACTTCAGTTCGTAGGTTTTTCTAAACTAAGTCTATCGGATACGAATGAATTAGTAAAAGCTGATCCCGGGATTCGTATAGATTTTAATGCAATAGCCAAAGGGTATGCCCTAGACCTGATTGCTGATTTACTCACTGCCAAGAACAGTTCAAATTTTCTCATTGAGTTAGGTGGTGAGATTGTCACCCGTGGAATGAATTTGGATCGCGCTAAACCCTGGCGTGTAGGTATTGATGATCCGAATGCAACAATTGGCGAACGCTCGATTACAAGAACGATTACACTGACCGATGAAGCTATGGCCACTTCAGGGAATTATCGGAAATTCCGAATGGATTCGTTGACTGGAGAACGTTACGTTCATACCATTAATCCATTCACCGGTCTTGCAGTTCCTTCTTCAGTCTTATCAGCGAGTGTAATTGCTTCAGATTGTGCCACTGCCGATGCCTTTGCCACTGCATTTATGACCATGCCGTTAGAAGATTCGAAACGATTGATAGCGCAAGAAGGCCTATCTGTTTTCTTAATTTACGCGGTTGAGGACCGTCTAGAGACCTTTCAAACGGGCAGGTTTACTGAGGCTTCTGAATAACCGGGATGATTTCATTGACATCTAAGCCGTAGCGATTGATCTCTTCCTTAGAAAAGAATTCATTTACGTTTACCTTTTGAGTCGTAAAGCCTACCTTTTCTAATCGGGTAAAGTAGTCATCTCTACCATACCATCTCACGTGATCGTACTGTCCGAAGTGTCTTACTCGTTCTTTTACAGTGGTAATGCTAAAATCTTCGTAGGTTTTAAGGCGATTAGGTTGCATGGGTACTTGAACGATTCCGTATCCGCCAGGTTTCATCACTCGAAATAATTCTTTCATGGCTAGGCTGTC
>JAYPSS010000213.1:0-1931 GCA_038133115.1 Flavobacteriaceae bacterium
TTCTGATTAATGCCTCTGGAGATTCGATACTTACTGGAGGAAAGCCATAACTTGAAGCGATCCAAGTTTGTTCGTAAGACTTTTTGAATGGATTTAGGGTGATACTATCCCAAAGATTCTGGTAGCCCGTTAGATATCCATAGCCACCAAGTGTTATTAGCACGACAATTAACGTTGAGACGGCAATGATTGTGCGCTGTTTCAATCGATTTTTTTTCTGCGGTACGATGGTAAGTGCTTCTACCTTTCTTAGGTAACCATGTTCGTAGGCCGCTATCGTCTGGCTGATTAATAATAGGTCAGCACTTCGCTGCTCGTCGGTAACCGATTGTTTCGCGAACTTGTAGAGTTCTGCCCGGTTAAGAAGTTCCTTCAAACTCGTCTGTTGCTCCTTAGTCTGCTGGTAATAAGGCTCGTTTTTTCCGAAACTATCTAGTAGGTCAATAAGTTCCTTAGAGGTTCTCTGTTCGGTGGATAAGGAGAGTCTTCGGTGCAGGTAGGTTTTAAAAATTGAGGTTGCTGAATAGTAAATAGATGCTGACTCGATCAGTTCTATCTCTTTTAGACGATCAATGGAATGGATTGCCTCTTCGAAGGGGCTAATGACTCGTTTCTTTTCACGAGATCTTTTGAAATAAACAAGTAGTCCTATGGCGATGAGAGCGGTGATGAGGACATAGGGCCAATAACTTTTAGGTTCAGGAACTTTTTGACCAAGAGGTTTAATGTCGTATAGGCCTTGGGCGGTCGTGTCGACGACTACATCGTTAATTCGAACAGGAATTGCTTGGGTAGTGTACGGATTTCTATTAATAGTGATCTGTTGGGGTGCAATCAGATAGTCTCCAGCATCAAACTGAGTAATCTTATAGGTTTTACGAAGCGATAATTGAGGTCTTTTAGACAAGGTGTCGATTGCCGATTCATTGACCACCTCGAGCGGATAAAAGGTTTGCCCTTCTGGAAATAGAATCAAGGCCTCAGGATCAGCAGAAGCGCTTAGCTGTAACTCAATTTGCTCCCCAATTAAAAGACTGTCCCGATCGATGGAAGCCCTTACTTCTTGACCATATCCTTGGTGAGCACACAGAGCAAGAACTAGCAATGAGATGAACTTATATGTTGCTAAAAAGCTTTTCATTAGCGATGCTTTGCCTTAAAGAACTGTAGTAGTTTAGAAATATGATCCTCATTTAATTCACAACTCACCATCGGCGCTCCTACCTGAGCAAAACTCTTTTCAAAGTAAGACACGGCTGAATCAATGTCTTTGGTATAGGTTCTAGCAATACTTTTTGACCCGGTATCTACGTAAGTGATCGTATCCTCTTCTAAAGACCTCATAGGAATCAACCCTAAATTGGGCATTGCCATCTCGAGAGCATCATAAATACGGAATCCATTCACGTCGTGTCGCTTTGCCAAAATTCGCAGCGATTTTTCGTAGCCAGTATCTAGAAAGTCAGATAGTACAAAGACGATAGTTTTCTTTTTAAGATAACCAGAAAGAGATGAGAGCGCCTTGTCAATACTCGTTTTCTGTGCAGGTTTCGAAGGATCAGAAAGAACTAGGAGTTCTCTAATGATTCGCAAAAGATGCGCTTTCCCCTTTTTTGGAGGTAGAAAAAGTTCAACCTCGTCAGAAAAAGCCAGTAGCCCAACTTTATCATTGTTTTGCAAGGCAGAGAATGCGAGAATTGCAGCGATTTCAATACTTTTTTCAAGTTTGGTAGTTTCGCCGCTACCGAAAAGACCAGACGAACTAACATCTATAGCGAGCATTAAGGTGAGTTCGCGTTCTTCTTCAAAAACCTTTGAATAGGGTTCTCTATTTCGTGCAGTAACATTCCAGTCGATTGTTCTTACATCATCCCCATATTCGTACTTTCTTACTTCACTAAAGGTCATACCTCTGCCTTTGAAAGAAGAAT
>JAYPSS010000214.1:0-1918 GCA_038133115.1 Flavobacteriaceae bacterium
GAGGCGGGTTTTTCGAAGGACAAATCTTCGGTTAACGCTTCGATGTTGGATGGTGTAATTACTTCAAGAGGTTTGGTTCTAGCAGACATAATCCCTCTCATGTTAGGTATTTTCAGGTCACTTTCTTCCACCAGCCCTTTTTGAGCACCAATTACTAGCGGCAGGCTCGTCTCTAAGGTTTCAGATCCGCCATCGATTTCTCTGGTGGCAGTGGCTTTATTCCCGTCAATAGTTAGTCCCGTGCAAGTATTGATAAAGGAGAAGCTACAATGGCTGGCAATTAGTCCGGGCACCAAGGTGCCGTTGTAATCGATAGATTCTCTTCCGCAAATAACTAGATCGTAATTTTCTTTTTTAATCTGCTCGCTAAGAGCCTGAGCTACTAAAAAGCCGTCGATCGGATGGGTGTCTATACGAAATGCCTTGTCTGCACCGATAGCTAAGGCTTTCCTCATGATCGGTTCGACGCTAGTTTCGCCTACTGTAGCGATATGTACCTCTGCACCTTGTTGCTCTTTGAACCACACAGCGCGAGTCAGTCCAAACTCGTCGTTAGGGTTGATTACAAATTGAACTCCGCTAGTATCTAGGGATTTCTGATCTGCGGTAAAATTAATTTTCGACGTAGTGTCGGGCACAGCACTAATGCAAACGAGAATTTTCATAAAAATGTGACTTTCTTCAAAGATACTTAAAACTTAAAAAATACTATGCATGCATAATAAATTTATTACACCTTTCTAAGCTTTATTAAGCGTGAAAAGTTTTAAATTTGCGCCTCAAGAACAAACGTAGTCTATGAAAACGATTCAATTTAGAGAGGCGATTGCCGAAGCGATGTCAGAAGAGATGCGTCGTGATGAGAGTATCTATTTGATGGGTGAAGAGGTAGCTGAGTACAATGGTGCCTACAAAGCCTCTAAAGGAATGCTAGATGAATTCGGGCCAAAGCGAGTAATTGATACGCCAATCTCTGAAATGGGGTTTGCGGGTATTGGAGTAGGTTCTGCTATGAACGGTAACCGTCCGATCATTGAGTTTATGACTTTCAACTTCTCACTTGTAGGTATTGATCAGATCATCAATAATGCTGCTAAAATGCGTCAGATGTCTGGTGGGCAGTTTAATATTCCTATCGTTTTTAGAGGGCCTACTGCTTCTGCTGGTCAGTTAGCTGCGACTCACTCTCAAGCCTTTGAGAGCTGGTATGCCAACTGTCCAGGTCTTAAGGTAGTGGTTCCTTCAAATCCTGCCGATGCAAAAGGACTGCTTAAGTCTGCCATCCGCGATGAAGATCCTGTGATTTTTATGGAGTCTGAACAGATGTACGGTGATAAAGGCGAGGTGCCAGAAGGAGAGTACCTGATTCCATTAGGTGTAGCTGATGTGAAGAGAGAAGGGACTGACGTGACTGTGGTTTCTTTTGGTAAAATTATCAAAGAGGCATACAAGGCTGCAGACCGCCTTGCTGAAGAAGGGATTTCAGTTGAAATCATCGATCTTAGAACCATCCGTCCGATGGATCATGCGACAATCATCAACTCGGTTAAAAAGACGAATCGTCTAGTGATCTTAGAAGAGGCTTGGCCTTTTGGAAATATTGCAACTGAAATTATCTATCAGGTTCAAGATCAAGCCTTCGATTATCTTGATGCACCTGTTGTGAAACTAAACACTGCTGATACACCAGCTCCTTATTCTCCTGTTCTATTAAAAGAATGGTTGCCGAATGAAGACGATGTAGTCAAGGCCGTAAAAAAGGTTCTTTACCGAAAGTAATCGAACCTTCAAATAAATTAAACCCACTTCTTGTCTTGTGTGACTAAGAAGCGGGTTTTTTAATGCGTAGAATTGTCGATTCATTCACATTTCGTTCGATTCATATAGTGAGTTTTTACTACTTTTGCCCGCATTAACC
>JAYPSS010000215.1:0-1917 GCA_038133115.1 Flavobacteriaceae bacterium
TGAGCAAATTCTTTAGCGATATGCTTCCCAACTTTAGTAATCTTAACAAGAAGTTCTACCTCATGGTGAACATTAGTACTGAATGGAGGGAGGTAAAAGTCCTGTTCCTTAGGCAATACCGCAGAATCTGCTTTAATAAATACTACAGGGTCTTTTGGTCTCTCATTTTCTAATTCTTCAATATGAGCCGTGTAATTTCTACCGATACAAATAAGTTTCATAGCTAGGATTTAAAATAGGTTCCTAATTTGATTTGAGTGATTACCTTTTTGGTATAAAGCGGAAAGTCAGCTCCTAAAATCCATCCGAAGTAACCCGGTTCTTTTTCAAGAACTTCGAAAACAGGAACTCCTTTGTGCTTGCCAAAGTTGAAAACAGGGACTCCTTTCTCATCTTTCGTGAGCATACCCGCAAAATCTACTCGATCCTGTCGAGAGGTAAATTCAGATAATGACTTTACATCTTTGGGCAGATCGTCATATCTATTTAATTGTGCTTCAAGAACTTCATAGGTGGCTAAAGTGTCTGCCTCAGCACTGTGTGCGTCCTCAAGGTCTTTATCACAATAAAATTTGTAAGCCGCAGTCAGAGTACGTTTTTCCATTTTGTGAAAAATAGTCTGTACATCTACAGAGACCATTTTCTTTAGATCAACATCTACACCGACTCGCAATAGTTCTTCGATGAGCATGGGTATATCAAATCGGTCTGAATTGAACCCTGCTAAATCCGCATCCTTAAACCAATCATATATTTCATGAGCCAACTGCTTAAAAGTAGGCTCATTAGCCACTTTATCATCAGATATTCCATGAACAGCAGTAGCTTCAGCAGGAATCGGCATCTCAGGATTCACCAACCAACTTTGCTGCTTTCTAGTGCCATTGGGGAACAATTTCAGTATCGAAATTTCTACGATACGATCCTTAACAATATTAATGCCTGTGGTCTCGAGATCGAAGAAACAGATCGGTTTGGAGAGTTCTAAGGCCATGAAACTAGCTTTTGAGGTTATACTTTTCGATCTATCGACCAATTCTCGAGGAGATCAGCCACATGTTTGATGAAAAGACCTCCTAGTGCCCCGTTCACCACACGGTGATCATAGGAGTGAGACAAGAACATCTTATGACGTATGGCAACGAATTCACCTTGATCAGTATCAACCACAGCAGGGACTTTTCTAATAGCACCGATAGCTAAAATTGCTACCTGCGGTTGAGGAATAATCGGAGTTCCCATAACACTCCCAAAAGAGCCGATGTTCGTAATCGTATAAGTACCTTGCATCACTTCGTCAGGCTTAAGGGCACTCTTTCGAGCTCTAGCCGCTAGATCATTCACCTTCTTGGCTAAGCCAACTAAATTTAAGGTATCTGCGTCTTTAATGACCGGAACAATCAGGTTACCATCTTCTAGAGCAGTTGCCATTCCCAGATTTACGGAGGCTTTCTTAATAATTTTCTCTCCGTCAAACTGAATATTCAACATCGGGAAAGCTTTCAAAGCCTTAGCTACTACTTCAAAGAAGATGGGAGTAAACGTTAGCTTTTCGCCATGAGTTCGCTCAAATTGATCTTTTATTGCTGCCCTCCATTCAACGACCTTAGTCATATCCACTTCGATAAAACTTTGAACATGGGCAGAGGTCTGCAAACTACCAATCATATGATTTGCAGTAATCTTTGCCATTCGGTTCAGTTCTATGATCTCATCTCCAAATGCAGGAACAGCAGTAGGAATTGATGCAAGTTTTTCCGGTGCGCTGGTTGCAATTGATTTTGATTCTTTTGCGGGTGTAACTACCTCAGAAGCAGCAGCCGAAACAGATGGCGAACCACCGCGTTTTTCGAGATAGGCCATCATGTCATATTTCGTAACTCTACCGTCGAGTCCCGTACCTTGAATTTGACTTAA
>JAYPSS010000216.1:0-1909 GCA_038133115.1 Flavobacteriaceae bacterium
TTAGAATAATTTTTATTGTTAGCGTTGCTTTTCTACTATTCAAATTAATCTCTAGAATTAGCATAGCTAATCTTGACAATCAGGATCTAACACAATATGTAGATACACGAATAGGCTCGAAGGATAACGGATTAGAAAGTGGTTATACTTTTACTGGCGCGACCTTTCCTTTCGGAATGGTTCAGTTCACCCCTAGTTTTTTTTCACCTGACAGAGGATTTGTTGTTACTCAATTAAGTGGAGCAGGGTGCTCTAATATGGGAAATTTCCCGGTATCTGCATCTAATGGTAATCTGGAGATATCACCGTACGACATGGCGAACTTCAATCACATTGATGAGGTCACTCTTCATGAAGCAGGACAATTGTCTACGTCAGTTAATGGAGGTATTGATATTGATCTAACTACATCGAAGCGTGCAGGATTCGCAAAATTCAAATTTAATAATGCTCAAAAGGGAACGGTTGTCATTGGCTCTGGGGTTAACTCTACTGAAGTTTTAGACGCTTACCTAAAGATTACTTCGGCAACTTCATGTGAGGGGTACGCTGTTGGAGGAGATTTTTGTGGAGCACCTACTCCCTACAAAGTATATTTCGCCGTAGAGTTTGATAGACCCTCAGAATCTCAGAAAGTTTGGAAAAATTCTAATATCTCTGAAATTAAAGAGACTGAAGGAAAAAATTCTGGGGCTTTGTTTGTATTTGATACAGAGCAGGAAAAAGAAATCAATTATCGTATAGCCATATCTTATGTGTCTGTAGAAAACGCTAAGGCTAATTTATACTCAGAAGATCTAGATTTTTCATTTCAGACCTACCTCAATTATAATAAGGCTCAATGGAATGATAGATTATCTCGTATCCTGATTGAATCAGACAACCTAGACAGGAAAATTCAATTTTATACAAGTTTTTATCGATCGTTAATTCATCCAAATCTTGTCAGTGACTCTAACGGGGACTACATGGGTTCTGATTTTAAAGTTCATCGAACAGAAAACGGACGAAATCAATATAGCTCTTTTAGTTCATGGGATACGTATAGAACCCAGGCACAACTTCTTGCGTGGCTTTTTCCTGATGAGAGTAGTGATATGATGCAGTCTCTCGTTGATTTTGCCGAACAGTCAGGAGGATATGGCCGGTGGATTCTTGCGAATATTGAAACAGGGATTATGCAAGGAGACCCTACGGTTCTAACGATAACAAATTCCTATGCTTTTGGAGCTAGAGACTTTGATTTAGAAACGGCTTATGAATATATGGTTAAAGGATCGACTATTCCCAAACTAAAATCTCAAAACATAGAAATCAGACCCTATCTAGAAGAATATAATAGCCATGGCTATATAGAAGCGTCAATGCTACTAGAGTATACGTCTACGGATTATGCTATAAGTCAATATGCCATTAACGCCTTAAATAAAGATGATGAGGCAGAATACTTTAAGGAAAAATCAAATAAATGGAAAACACTATATAACCCAGATACCAATTGGTTAAACTCTAGAAATGCGGATGGGTCATGGAAAGATAGAAAGGCAGACTGGCGTGAAGGAACTTACAAAAATTACTTCTGGATGGTTCCCTACGATTTGAAAACTTTAATAGACACTATTGGAGGTAAAGAATTTGCAGAGAAGCGATTAGATACCCTAATGTCTCGACTTGATGCAAAATATGATGACGATTGGTTTGCGAGTGGTAATGAACCCGATTTTCATGTGCCTTGGATTTATAATTGGACAAATTCACCCGAAAAAACATCTCTTGTAATAAAGAGAATTCAAGATGAAATTTATAGTTCAACAGAGTCAGGACTTCCTGGCAATGATGACTTAGGTACAATGGGAGCTTGGTACGTATTTTCATCTATAGGATTATATCCTGTGATACCAGCAACTCC
>JAYPSS010000217.1:0-1907 GCA_038133115.1 Flavobacteriaceae bacterium
TAAACGTCAATATCGTCTTGAACTCCTTGCTCCTCACCAGCGCCAGCACCTGTCGCGCCTAAGGTTCCAAAGCCGTGTGCATCATCTACTAGGAGTCTAAATTTGAATTTCTTTTTCAGCTCGACAATTTCTTTAAGCTTTCCTTGCTCACCTCGCATACCAAAAACTCCCTCAGAAATAACAAGAATACCTCCATTCTGTTGTTCAGCAAGCTTGGTAGCTCTCTCCAAATTCTTCTCTAGACTTTCAATATCATTGTGTTGAAAGGTAAAACGCTTACCCATATGAAGACGAACACCATCAATAATACATGCGTGGCAGTCTACGTCATAAACGATAATATCATCCTTAGACACTAGAGCATCAATGGCAGACATAATACCTTGATAACCGAAGTTCAATAAGTAAGACGCTTCTTTATTCACAAAAGTCGCAAGTTCGTTCTGAAGTTGCTCATGAAAATCAGTATGACCACTCATCATACGAGCACCCATTGGATAGGCAGCTCCATAGGTAGCAGCAGCTTCAGCATCTACAGCCTTAACTTCGTCTAAGTTAGCTAGTCCTAAATAGTCATTGATACTCCAAGTAAGTACTTCTTTTCCTTGAAATTTCATTCGATTCGAAATAGGCCCTTCTAATTTTGGAAACACAAAGTATCCTTCTGCATGGGATGCCCACTTTCCTAATGGACCCTTATTCTCGATGATTCGATCAAATAAATCTCTCATATATCTATAACGTTATGAAAATATGGGGCAAAAGTAAGATTTAAACAATTACCCTTAGAATTTTACTATGAATTTGTGATAGCCGATTTTTCTGAAGCCTCTACTAAATCTTCAGCTTCAATAAATCCTTGTTCAGTCATCCACTTCTCACTGTAAATTTTGCTCAAATAACGCGATCCGTGGTCAGGTAGAATGATGACTACCACACTATTGTCGTCAAACAAGTTTTGATCATTATACAGTTCGGTAGCACGTAGTGCAGCACCTGAAGTATAACCAGCGAAAATACCTTCAGTTCGAGCAAGATTTCGAGCAGCCAAGGCCGCGTCTTTATCAGTTACCTTGACAAAGGTGTCAATTACACTAAAGTCAGTAGCGCTTGGAATTAAATTCTTACCTAGTCCCTCAATACGGTAAGGATGAATTTCATTTTCGTCAAATTTTCCGGTTTCGTGATATTTCTTAATCACCGATCCGTAGGCGTCTACCCCTAAAATTTGAATATTCAGATTTTTTTCTTTCAGATACCTAGCCGTTCCAGATATGGTACCTCCTGTACCGCTGCAGGCAACTAAATGTGTGATTCTACCAGCGGTCTGCTTCCAAATTTCAGGTCCAGTGGTCTTATAGTGTGCCTCCGTGTTCAGTTCATTGAAGTACTGATTGATATAGATCGAATTCGGAGTTTCTGCGTGGATTCTTTTGGCTACTTCGTAGTAAGATCGAGGATCGTCGGCTGCCACATGTGCAGGACAAACGTGTACCTCTGCACCCATGGCTTTTAAGCCATCAATTTTATCCTGTGAAGATTTCGAGCTTACCGCTAGAATACATTTGTACCCTTTCACCATGCTTGCCATGGCTAAACTAAATCCTGTATTGCCCGAGGTGGTTTCTACAATGGTACTGCCCGGCTTAATCAATCCTTTAGCTTCGGCATTTTCAATAATGGACAGAGCGATTCGATCTTTCGAAGATTGTCCCGGATTAAACCACTCCAATTTAGCGTAAAAATTACCCGAATAGTTTGCAGTGACTTTCTGAAGCTTTACAAGCGGTGTATTACCTACTAAGTCTAAGATTGACTCAGATGCCTGTACGCTTTTATTCTTTTTAAAAAATGAGAACAAATTCAAAAATTTATCACAAAGATAATTAAACTCTACAAAGTGAGGG
>JAYPSS010000218.1:0-1876 GCA_038133115.1 Flavobacteriaceae bacterium
TTAAAGCTCCCGCCAGGATTTGTTTGTTTGGCGACCATCAAGACTATCTCAACCTACCGGTAATTGCAGCGAGCATCGATCGATATATCTACATCGAAGCCCAACTGAACCAGCAAAAAGTTTTAAACTTCAATCTCAGCGATCTCAAAATAACCAGGCAAATTACCCTTGTTCCTACTGAGGTCGAAAAAGGAGATTATCTCTGTTCGACCCTCTCTGTTCTGCGCGCGAACCAAATCACATTAAGCTCAGGTTACGATATTAAGATTTACTCTGAAATTCCAGTAAATGCTGGCGTATCGAGCTCTTCAGCAATGATCGTCGCCTTCATACGATTCATCCTTCAAGCGACAGAGACTACGGCAAGTGATTTGCAGATTGCGAACTGGGCGCATCAGGCCGAAGTTGAATTTTTTAACGAACCTGGCGGAATCATGGACCACTACAGTAGCGCTCTCGGTGGTTTGCGACTCATCGAACCTGAAACCAGATACACTGAAGCTTTTGTAAATCCTCATAACGACTTATTACTGGCTCATTCAGGACTGCCTAAATCAACGCTCGGAGTGCTGGGAAAAGCCAAAGAATATGCCCTCGAAGTAGTAGCAAAGGTGAGGCAGCACGAGCCTCAATTTTCATTAAAACTAGCCGAGGCAGAAGACATACAACGGCTAGGCAGTAAATTATCTACACAACTATTTCCCTATTTCGAGGCGGCGATAGAAAACCATCTCATCACTAAAGAAGCGATCCGTATTTATCGACAAGCGACAAGTAACGAATCAACCCTCACACCTCTCGAGCAATTAATCGAAAGACATCAATACTACCTAGATACTGCGATTAAAAACACCCCAGAGCTGATGCGTATTCAAATGAATGAAGCGAAAAATGCGGGGGCACAAGCCGTCAAAGTGATGGGGTCAGGTGGTGGCGGATGCTTCATCATCCTTGCCCCTAAAGAAAATCATCCTGAGATCATAAAGGCAGTACTGCAACAGCATGCGAAATTCGTAGAACCCATTCAAATCACGAGTCATTGAGACCCCTAGTAATCCTTGCAGGTGGGCGTTCTTCGAGAATGAAGAAGAGCCTAGACAAAGCCAATCTTTCAGAGGCTAGTAAAAAACAGGCACTAGAAAGACACAAATCTCTGATCGAACTAGGGAGTTCAAAAACTCCCCTTCTAAGCCTCCTTTGCACCGAGGCGATCGCTGCAGGTGTTCAGCAGATTATCGTGGTCACAAGCGCTGATCATCAAGATTTTCTACTCTGGAGAGAAAGCTTTAAAAATGCATATCCGACAGTAACCATCAATTTTGCCATCCAACCAGAGCCTTTAGGAACGGCAGATGCGGTTCATCAAGCCGTAGAGCAGTTTCCTATTCTTCAAAAGAGTTCCTTTATCATCGCTAATGGGGATAACCTTTACAGTCAAAATGCCTTTGGAAAAGCAATAACGCACCAAGAAACCCCTCATGCAATCATATCCTATGAGGCGAAGCACCTGGGGTTTGATGAGTCACGGATAGCCGCCTTCGCTCTTATTCAAGTAGACGATAATAATTTTGTTGAAGGCATTATCGAAAAACCTCCGATTGATACACACAAAGATTTCTATGACAAGGAGGGGCACTTACGAGTAAGTATGAATCTTAACTTGGTTGAAGGAAACTCCTTCTATAAGGCACTACAGGCTTGCCCTGTGCATCCGACCCGTGGAGAAAAAGAATTACCAGAGGCGATTAGAATCGCTATAAAAGAGCATCCAAAAAGCGTCTATTGTCACCTAGTCTTTGAGCCACTTCCAGATTTAACCTCCGCACAAGACCTTCAACAATTCTCTTAAATATGGGTTAAAATGGAGATAGATTTC
>JAYPSS010000219.1:0-1831 GCA_038133115.1 Flavobacteriaceae bacterium
GCATATCCGTTCTTGATATGATTCAAAGAACTGCTATAAAGGTTGTCACAATCACCTCGGTTGACACATCCCGTATCGTGGTTGTCGAGAAAGGTGATTGATTTAGACCCGTATCCGATCGAAGCTAAAGAATGACCCTCCTTTAGACGATCAAAATTTTGGTCGATGAGCGCTTCTTTTAATTTGTATTTGAGGGCGAAATCGAAGGCTTTAGAAGCACTTGTTGTCGCTGAGGTCGCGGTCGCAGCGGTTGCATCAATCCATTTTTTTATTTCTTGAAGATTACCATCCCAAAACTCTCCAATAGTAATGTAGTAGGAGGTTGAGGCGTTGTATTCACCTACATACTTCGCTGGGAATCCTTTGACAAAGTCATAACGCCAGGAGTCGAATCCAAGACCTTTGAGGCGCTGCAAGTAGTCTTTAAGGCCGTTTTGAACTTCTTCACTTTGATGGTTGAGGTCTCTAGCTCCTCCCCATCCAAGACCCTCATCTTCAGGGCCGCAAGGTTTTGTTCCAAAAGCATCGGGGTTAGTAAATCCTTCATCATCGACGCAGATCGATTCACAAGACCAGGCGGGTTCAGTGAAGTCGGTCCAAGTGGAAGTCCCTACTCTATGATTAAAAACCAGATCAGCAATTCCATGTATTTCTCTTGATTTCATGGTGCTTAAAAGCGATTCTAATTGAGTTCTACTGCCATGAAGCGAATTAAAATCGAAGAGTCTTCTGGGGTGATAGCCCATACCCTCACCTTCGCTCACCGGTGGTAACCAAATGCCATCAATATGGGCATTTGAAAGTGTAACTACTTTGCTTTCTAGAAATTGATAGAACGATTGCGATCCAATTTTTGAGTCGTTAAAGCTATCCCACCAAAACCCTTGTAAAAGCACATCGTTGAGTGGATTATTATCTGCGTAAGAACTGGTTCCCTGATCAATCGGAGGTTCATTGCCTCCTCCATTGTTGGTGTCTGGAGTTTCTGTAGAATCGCTGCTGCAGCCCGTTAGAAAAAGACTAGCTAGGATAATAGCACTTAATCGTTTCATGCGTTGTTGGTTGTAATAAGCTTCTAATTTAGGCTTATTTCTTGAGCAAATTCAGCGAAGTGGTATCCTTCTTTTTCGAGTTTTAGCCTGGTGGGGTGATTCTTATCACGCACAGGATTGGTATGATTGAAATGGGTGAACCAGACTTTGTTTTTTTCAGTTTTTGATAATGATTCTAGGAGGGCTATCGTTTCACTGATAAATGGATGTGGAATTTCAGACATGGGTCGTTCTAACTCTCCTTCAGCTAGGAATGTGCCATCTATGATCGCATAATCGATCGATTGAATGAGTTCGATAATCGATTGTTCCCACACGTTCCATTTATCGATATCTGGCAAATAAAAGGCGGTTTTGTTGTTGCCTTTGATTAGGTATCCGACTGTTTCAGAATATTCATCGCGATGAGGCACCTTTATTGGAGTCACTGAAATCGTTTTTAGATTCTCAGTCCCGCTTAATCTTTTGACTTCAATATTATTCAGTTCAACGAGTTGATCCCAAGGGCCATTCGTTTCAAGGAAATTAGCCATGCGAGGCATAGCATAAACAGGTATAGATTGTTCGTTAGAAGCCTCTCTGCCGATATGCATTAACCCGGTATAGTGTCCCATATGAGCATGGGTTAGAAACACCCCTGAGAGTTTAGTTTTAGATTGCTTCTGCAGAAAACTAGCCTGATGCGTAAAGTCTGGAGTTGCGTCAAAAAGAAAAGCCTCTTCTCCTGAATAGACCCCAATGCTTGCTACAAACTCATTAGGTCTTTCGACAAGACAACA
>JAYPSS010000220.1:0-1799 GCA_038133115.1 Flavobacteriaceae bacterium
TATCTCGATAGTTCTCTTGAGTAATGGTATCGCCATTCTGATTTAGCAAACTGAAATCAGCAATACGATGATACTTTTTTACATGCTGTAGAGTCGAATCAACCAGTTCAGCATTAACCATATTCGGTTGATAAATCGGCAAACGCCTTTTCGGCTGAAGCGCATTGTAAATTAGATACATAATCACCGAACTGAGCAAAGCAAAGAAGATGAAAAATCGCTTGTAATGGCTGAAGAATGAGCGCATATTACAAAGGTACTAAGCAGAGCGAATTCTTTCGGTCATTATCGGTAACTTTGTGTCTTATTTTACAAAACATGAGCGTTCAGATCATTCAATTCATACTTAGTTTATCTCTTCTAATCGTTCTTCATGAACTAGGACACTTTATTCCCGCACGAATCTTTAAGACTCGAGTAGAGAAATTCTATTTATTCTTCGATATCAAGTATTCCCTTTTTAAAAAGAAGATAGGCGATACGGTATATGGGATCGGATGGCTCCCACTCGGCGGATATGTAAAAATTGCCGGAATGATCGATGAATCGATGGACAAAGAGCAGCTTGCTAAACCCCCACAACCCTGGGAGTTTCGTTCAAAACCTGCTTGGCAACGACTCATCATCATGCTTGGTGGAGTGACGGTAAATTTTATTCTAGCGGTCATCATTTACATCGGTCTCTCTTATGCCTACGGCGATCAGTATATTAAAAACGATTCTGTTCAAGGAGGTGTTTGGGTAGTTGAAGAGGAAATAGGCTCTAGTGTAGGTATTCAAACCGGTGACAAAATCATCGCGGTAGATGGCGAACCTATTGAGCGATTTTCTGCCATCTTTTTAGAACTGATCAACGGAAACGAATTCACCATTGAAAGAGATGGAGAGCTTCTCACCCTGCCTATTCCGGTAGATTTCATCGCTACTCTAATCGACGAAGAAGACAAGGCTCGTTTTCTAACCTATCGCATGCCGTTCGTTGTCGCAGATATCCCTGAGGATTCACAAAATGCAACTTCAGGTCTTAAGTCCAAGGATATCATCACAAGAATTGGCTCAACACCAATCAATTATTACGACGAGGCTAAAGAGGCTATTCAACAATACACCGGTCAAGAAGTTGAGATCGCTGTTCGAAGAAAAGATGAAGCATTTGAAACCAACCTTCGAATCACCGTTAGTGATAGTGCAACGATCGGAGTTCAACCGGGGGCATTATCAGTGTTAGACCTCGATGAACTCGGTTACCTATCTATCGAGACCAAGGAGTATGGGTTTTTCGAAGCTATTCCTGCAGGAATCAGCCGTGGAGTAACCACTTTAGGCTCGTATGTAAAGCAATTCAAAAAGATCATCAATCCTGCTACAGGTGCCTACAAAGGCGTGGGAGGCTTCGCCGCTATCGGTAGTATGTTCCCAGACCAATGGGATTGGCAGGCATTTTGGTCAACTACAGCGCTGATCTCAATCATTCTAGCGTTCATGAACATTCTCCCTATACCTGCCTTAGACGGCGGGCATGTAATGTTCTTACTCTACGAGATGATCTCAGGCAGAAAGCCTAGCGAAAAAGTTTTAGAATATGGCCAACTCATCGGTTTTGCTATTCTTCTAACCTTAGTAGTCTTCGCCAACGGAAACGACCTTTTCAGATTTTTGTTTAAATAGTAAAAAAACTTTTCAGGTTTTTTCGAATTTGACTTAAAAATGTATATTTGCACCCGCCTATTCAGTTAGGCCACACTCCTCCTTAGCTCAGTTGGTTAGAGCATCTGACTGTTAATCAGAGGGTCCTTGGT
>JAYPSS010000221.1:0-1775 GCA_038133115.1 Flavobacteriaceae bacterium
GCATCAGGACCTACAACCATGTCGACAATTTTTTCCTCCTCTAAAAATTGATGTTTTAATCGTTCTGCCATGCAGCCCAAAACACCCACCTTCATGTCTGGTTTTTTAGATTTAACTGCATTGAAAGTTTCTAGTCTTTTTCGAACCGTTTGCTCCGCCTTCTCGCGAATAGAGCAGGTGTTGACAAGCACTAGATCTGCCTCCTCTAAAATTGTGGTGGTACTAAAGCCCTCTTTACTCAGGATAGAAGCGACAATTTCGCTGTCTGAGAAGTTCATTTGACATCCGTAGCTTTCGATGTAAAGCTTGCGGTCGCCTTCTTTATTTTCAACGGTTAGGGCTTCGCCGTTGTACTGATTTGGATTCTTTTCTAACTCGTTCAAGTTCGCAATTTTAGAAGGTCAAAGGTACGCAAAAAACCTAAAAACTGACAAAATGTCGGTAGTGTCAACTAGAATGAGCAGTAAAATCTTAAAACTCCTAAAAAGCTGGAGTCTGAATTCGTGCCCTCTATTGCTCCTGCTCCTTGGATGTATTGAGTACTCAATTGAATCGTTGCGTTTTTGTTAACGGGTAGTGAAGCACTCAACTCTCCAAAGCTTTCGCTGCGAATATTTAGGTTGTCGAGATAATCTTGATTCACGTGTGGATAAAAATAACCTAACGCAAAAGTCACCTCCTTGCTCCATGAGGTGGGCTTTGCAAAAATAGCGGCTCGAATATCGTAATTAATGGGAGCGGTTTGATCGTTTAACGCGCGACTAAGTCCTAAGTGATAGGATAGTTCTGTTCTCGAGGATAGGCGAGTTAGTAAACCTTCTTTGACTAAATAAAATGCGTTTAGTGATGAGGTTAGGCTATCGAACACTCCAAAACGATTATTGTCACTAAAAAAACCGAGTTTAAGTAGGTTGCTTTCGCTAACTGTTTGCCACTCGATGATTTTCAGGGTACCTGTGTAGTTTCTTCTTAGCTCGAATCCGTTCTTATTTATAGATTCATTAGTCACTTCTGGGTCTGATCCGTATATCCCAAAATTCAGTGTCTGATTGTTTGAAAGCTTTAAGCTTGAAGATAAACCTAGTGATGCGACCGGCCATTGGGGGGCATTCATTGAAAAGGTAAAAACATAAGCTGCAGCACCATGAATGAAAAAATTACTTCGATCACTCACCATGAATAGATCATCAACGGCTTGGTTTCCTATTCGAATTTGAAAATTTCGTTTTTCGTTTTCATAACCGAGCCACAAGTTTTGCATACGAAACGCATCTTGTGCATCAATGCTTGATGCTAAATAAAGATCACCGATACGTTCACTGATAGAAGCCCCGTGAATCAAGCCTATATTCGTAAATAGTTGCCAGTGTGATTTCTTCGTGATTAACTCTAGACCAATACCTGTCTCAATATAACTTCTACTCGTGGTAAAGAGCTGGTCTGATTGTGCTGCAACATGGGTCTCTGAAATCGTATTGAGATTCGTCGTTAACTCAAGAGATTCACTTTGACCATAAGTCAATGATGACCACAATAGAAAAAATAAGGTTGATTTGAGCCGCAATGGATGATGGGTTGTTTCAAAGGGTAAAGCAAAAAGAATGCTCTTTTAGAATGAAATTAAATTACTACCAAACTTATACCCCAAATACAACACGTGCTGTTCACCTCCAAGGTTTGCAGTTTCCATGAAGTATCCTACTTTTAATCGATTTTTATCGAATTTAAAAGGGAAATCAATTCCATAACGAATGCTGTAATCTTTGGAGTCGCTT
>JAYPSS010000222.1:0-1768 GCA_038133115.1 Flavobacteriaceae bacterium
AGACGATCCAGGGTATCTTTTAAGACCTGTTCGACGCTAGTCAGGTCTAGCCCGACAAGTTTATAGAGCTCATCAACCTTCCCTTGTGGAACGAACTGGTCGCTAGCCCCTAGACATTTAGCTTCTCCTTTAAAGCCAAATGAATTTAACTGGTATATTATTCCTTGACCCCAAGAACCTTCAATCGCTCCCTCTTCAAGAGTGATTACCGCGTCGTAATGCTTTGAAATATGATTTAATAGCTCGACATCTAAGGGCTTAATAAAAGGAAAATGATAACTGTCTACGGCGTCAGAGGATAACTCCTCAGCATAAGTAGATAAAATACCTGTAGACAATAGCGCAATTCGAGCTTGGTTAGATTGATTAATTGCGATGGCTTTTCCCCATTCTAAAGCATTACCCTTAGGAGTGAAATCAAAAATATCCGCCGAACCCCTAGGGTACCGAATTCCTACTGGGCCTGAAAGTTGCCCTAACTGAAACTGTTCTACAACCGTTTTCAAACATTGATACAACTCTTCTGGATTTTTTGGTGCAAGCAACGAAAAGTTAGGTATCGAACGAAGGGCTGCAATATCAAACATGCCGTGATGAGTAGGGCCGTCCTCTCCTACAATTCCTGCTCGATCTATGGCAAAAATGACCGGAAGCTTCTGAAGTGCCACATCGTGAATAACCTGATCGTAGGCTCTTTGCAAAAAAGTCGAGTATAGGTGACATACAGGAAGAAGCCCCTCAGTTGCTAGGCCCGCAGAGAAGGTTACCGCGTGTTGTTCTGCAATCCCCACATCGAAAGTTCTTTCGGGGTATACTTCCTTAAACAAATGCAACCCGCTACCCGATAACATCGCTGGCGTGACGGCCACCAATCGCTGTTCATTCTCTCCTAAGCGCACCATTGAACGAGCAAATACATCTTGATATTTCAATGGCTCTTTAGAGGTGATTCGTTCTCCGGTAGTTGGCTCGAATTTCCCAGGCGCATGATACGTTATTTGATCGGCTTCTGCTTGCGCTAACCCTTTACCCTTAATGGTTCGAATATGAATAAGCTGTGGTCCTTTTTTTGACTTTGCATCCTGAAAGGCGGTGATTAAATCTTCTAGGTTGTGACCATCAATTACCCCCGTATAGGCTAATCCGAGCGATTCAAAAAAGTTCGGGTGGTTAAAATCCTCGATTTGATTCAAATACTGCTTTAAAGACCCAGTACTTGGGTCAATTCCCATATTATTGTCGTTAAGCACTACAATAACATTTGCCTTGGTTTCTGCGATATGATTCAGGGCCTCGAAGGCCATTCCTCCAACAATCGAAGCATCTCCTATAACTGCTATGAAATGATTGTTCTTGTGAGCGAGTTGATTAGCCACCGCCATACCCATGGCAGCAGAAATAGAAGTAGAACTGTGCCCCGTACCAAAAGAATCATAGATCGACTCTTCACGCTTTGGAAAACCGCTTATTCCATTAAAGGTTCTTAAGGTATCAAAGACCTCATCCCGGCCCGTTATTAATTTATGAGCATAAATCTGATGACCCACATCAAAAACGATCCCATCCTCAGGGGTATCAAAAACCTTGTGCAGAGCGACAGTAAGTTCTACGACGCCTAAACTCGCACCTAGGTGTCCGCCTCGTTTGGCCACCACATGAATGATGCGCTCGCGCAAATAATTGGCAAGCGAAACAAGCTCCTCGTACTTAAGTGAACGTAAAGTCTGTGGACTTAAATTTTGAAACCCTGTCTTCATCGAAACACAAA
>JAYPSS010000223.1:0-1761 GCA_038133115.1 Flavobacteriaceae bacterium
AGCGCGATTAGCTTCTTTAAAGAGGCCATGCTTACCTAGACTTTTCTACTTTTGCAGCAAACTTAATTTTCCATGCTACAGATACAGGCGATTCGAGAAAATACAGAGAAAGTCATTACGGCTTTAAATAAACGTGGGTTTAAATCAGATGAAATTATCCCTAAGATTTTAGACCTTGATGCTTCGAGAAGAGAGACCCAAACCGAATTAGATCAGGTGTTAGCTGAATCTAATCTATTATCTGAAAGCATTGGAAAGCTTTTTAAAAGTGGGAAAGCAAGTGAAGCAGAACCGCTTAAAGCAAAGAGTGGTGAACTTAAAGAAAAGAGTAAGGAGCTTAATGAAAAACTGCACGAGGTAGCAAATGAGCTTGAAAGCCTACTCTATCAGGTACCCAATACGCCGAATGAAATTGTTCCAGAAGGAAAAACTCCTGAAGAGAATGAGGTGGTATTTAGCAAAGGTGAAATTCCTTCCCTTCACGCGGGTGCGAAACCTCATTGGGAATTAGCCAGCGACTATCATTTGATTGATTTCGAGTTAGGGGTTAAGATTTCAGGTGCCGGCTTCCCAGTATACAAAGGAAAAGGGGCTCGTTTACAACGTGCCCTCATTAATTTCTTTCTAGATCAAAACATCGCAGCAGGTTATGCCGAGGTACAACCACCTCACCTGATCAACGAAGCCTCAGGATATGGCACAGGGCAGTTACCCGATAAAGAAGGTCAAATGTACCATGTAACCGGAGACGACCTTTACCTAATACCAACAGCTGAAGTGCCTGTAACCAATATCTTAAGAGATTCATTACTCAAAGAAGAAGAGTTACCTATCGCAATGACAGCTTATACTCCTTGTTTTAGAAGAGAGGCGGGCAGTTATGGAGCGGATGTTCGTGGCTTAAACCGCTTGCATCAATTCGATAAAGTTGAGATTGTACGTGTTGAAAAGCCTGAGAATTCATATCAAGCGTTGGACCAAATGGTCGAACATGTAAAAACGATTTTAGAGGCACTTGACCTCCCCTACCGTATTTTGAGATTATGTGCCGGTGATATGGGATTCACCTCTGCCCTCACTTATGACTTTGAGGTTTATTCAGCCGCCCAAAACAGATGGTTAGAGATTAGTTCTGTTTCAAACTTTGAAACCTTTCAATCGAATCGTTTAAAGCTCAGATATAAATCGAAAGATGGGAAGAAGGCTTTGGCTCACACTTTAAATGGAAGTGCGCTCGCGCTTCCGAGAGTATTAGCTGCACTTCTAGAGAACCATCAACATGAAGATGGAATTCATATCCCAACAGCGCTACAAGCGTATACTCATTTCAGCAAAATAGACTAAATCCTATGCTCATCTACAATATCACTACTCATATAGAATCTCAAATCGAATCAGAATGGGTCGAGTGGATGAGACAGACTTATATACCACTCATGTTTGCCACGGGTAAATTTCGTGCAGCAACTTTAACCAAGGTGGTACAAGAAGCCCATATAGAGGGTAAAAGCTACAGTGTTCAATACACCACGCCGAATAAAGCAACCTTAGAATCGTTTTTAGCCGAAGACGCTCCTCGTCTAGAGCTAGAAGCACAAAACAAATTTGGAAATCAGGCCTTATCCTTTGCCACAGAATTAGAACTAATCGGACAGGCTCAAATCAAAGAAGGATAATGAAGGGGCGCCATGAATCCTCTGAACCTGTTCGAGCTAAAAAGCATCTAGGACAGCATTTTTTAAAAGATCAACAGATCGCCTC
>JAYPSS010000224.1:0-1707 GCA_038133115.1 Flavobacteriaceae bacterium
CTCGAAAGCCTGTTTTAGGAAAAGGATTATCTGCCCTACTTCAAGATCCCAATAAAGACTCATCAATCAGTGCAGTAAATAGCCCAATGATGGCTTTTATTCATCCTGATGAAGTTGCTGTAAACCCTTACCAACCTAGAACTACTTTTGATGAAGAAGCTTTAGCTGACTTAGCTCAGTCGATCAGTGAATTAGGCATTATACAGCCGATTACCGTTCGTAAAATTAGTGATGGCAATTACCAATTGGTATCAGGGGAACGCCGATTAAGAGCTAGTAAACTGGCCAAGCTAGAATCTATTCCTGCTTTTGTCAGAGAAGCCAACGATCAGGAGTCATTGGAGATGGCCTTAGTTGAAAATATTCAACGTGAAGATTTAGACCCTATCGAAATCGCACTCTCTTATCAACGGTTGATTGACGAAATCGACCTTACTCAAGAATCGATGAGTAAACGAGTGGGTAAGAAACGATCTACGATTACAAATTATCTAAGACTTCTAAAACTTCACCCCCAAGTTCAAGGCGCATTAAGAAGAAGAGAAATCTCAATGGGCCACGGTAGAGCATTAATGGCTGTAGAAGATGAAAAAGCACAGATTGAACTTTTAGTTCTTGTTCTTGAAAAATCACTATCTGTAAGGGCAACTGAAGCATTGGTTAAAAAATACGGTTCTCCAAAGAGCGAAAAATTAGAACTAAAGGGTCCTTCTAAGAAAGTGTTGAGCGCTATTGACAATCTTGAAAAAGGATTAAACCGAAAGGTGCAGTTAAAGGCAAGCCAAAGTGGTTCGGGTTCTATTACCATTACTTTTAGTTCTACAAAAGATTTAATACAGCTTAAAAAGCAACTCTTGGGTGAATAGAATCTACTTCATCATTTTTTTATTGTTTTTGGGAAGTGCGTATGCCCAAGAAACCACTACTACCAAAGATGAAGTAAAACAAGAACGTAAATTAGAACGTGAACAGCGCAGATTAGAGAGAGCACTAGACCCATTATCTCCTTCTCGAGCGAGCTTCTTATCTGCAGCAGTTCCTGGTTTGGGACAATTTTATAATAGAAAATACTGGAAGGTTCCATTGGCTTGGGCAGCCGTAGGTACCGGTGTATTTGTTTATCAATTTAATCAAACCGAATACTTGCGTTATCGAACCGCATTTAAGCTGCGATCGGCAGGTTTTTCTACCGATGAATTTTACGATGTCAATCTCGATGGTATCGGTCCGGATGTTTCTGATCGTGCCTTAGAAGAAGCACAAAAAAAAGCCCAAAGTCAGAGAGATTCATCCCTCTTAATCGCTATTGGCCTTTATTTATTGAATGTTTTAGACGCAAGCGTTGACGCCCATCTAAAACCCTTTAATATGAATGAAGATTTAAATGTTTCTATTCAACCGATTCTAAGGCAGCACCCTATTCAAATGGGCGCTGAAATCGGTTTAAATTTAAAAATAACCTTATGAGTAACTTCGTTTTACTTGGATACGGAAGAATGGGCAAGCGGATTCAGGAGATCGCCGAAGAGCGTGGTCACCGAATTGTTTTGGCAACAAGTCATACCCCGATATCGATTCCTGAAAGTGCCGATGCTGTGATTAATTTCAGCACGCCTGATTCAGCCTTTGAATTGGTCGCCTTATCACTAAGTCAAGGAATCCCCGTTATTTCTGGCACCACCGGATGGGATCACCTAGTACCAAAGG
>JAYPSS010000225.1:0-1678 GCA_038133115.1 Flavobacteriaceae bacterium
TGGATGCTTGCCATCGCTGTAGCATTCGGTGTAGTCATCGGGAAAGAAGTTTTCGGAGGAACCGGTATGAATATTTTAAACCCGGCATTAACGATTCGTGCATTCTTATTCTTCGCATATCCAACCTGGATGAGTGGGGATAAGGTTTGGGTTCACGGTGCAGTTGATGGCTTGACTAAAGTAAATTCTACTGACGCGATCTCAGGTGAAACCATTCTAGGTTTCCTATCACAGAATAGAGCAGAAGATTACGCTTATTCTATTTCAGATATGTTCTTTGGATTCATTCCTGGTTCGGTTGGTGAAACTTCAGCCTTTCTTATTTTACTAGGAGGTCTCTATCTCATCTTTACCAAGATTGCAAGTTGGAGAATTATGCTAAGTGCCGCACTAGGGGCGCTCACAATGGGTCTAATCTTTAACGCAGTTGTGGATTTTGGATGGATTGGAACCTATAGTAAATTCTACAGTCTAATGGCCTTTGACTTTTGGAAGCATCTGATTGTTGGTGGTCTTGCGTTTGGTATTGTTTATATGGCAACTGACCCTGTAACCGGCTCTCAAACGAATAAAGGAAAGTGGTTCTACGGGTTCTTTATCGGATTCATCTCTGTGATGATTCGCGTATTCAACCCAGGTTATCCAGAAGGAGTTTTCTTAGCGATTCTACTGATGAATGTATTCGCTCCAACGATTGACCACTATGTAGTTCAAGCAAATGTTAAACGTCGTAAAAAGCGTGCGGAAAAAGCGGTTGTCTATACCGAAGAGTCGGCATCTTTAGGGACTCAATCTGCATAATTCAAATTAGCTATGGCAATTAATACAGATAAGAATTCATATACCATCATCTTCTCAGTAGTGATGGTAGCTATTGTAGGTTCGATCCTAGCTCTTGCTGCGACTGGACTTAAGGATAAGATTGGAGAGAATCAACGCTTTGAAAAACAGCAAAACATTCTCTACGCGATGGGTGTCAATGCAAATACAGATGCTGGTAGCGTATCCTTTGTCCCTACGACAGAGGTAGCTGAGAAGTTTCAGGAAATCATCAAAGAGCAATATGTGATTGTTGATGGTAAGGCAGAATTGCTCGAGGATGCCTACGCCAAGATTGATCTCAAAAAAGAACTTGATTTAATTAAATCAGGAAAAGAAGGTAAACTTCCTTTCTTCATCGGAGAGAATGACGGTAAGCGATACTACATCATTCCTATGTACGGTAAAGGATTGTGGGATGCTATTTGGGGGTATTTGGCACTTGACGAAAACCTTGTGGTGTCAGGTGTTTACTTCGATCACAAAGGAGAAACTCCGGGTCTTGGTGCCAACATCAAAATGCGTTTTTTCATGGATGATTTCGCTGGCGAATCGATTTACCGTGATGGTGGATACAAAGGAGTAGCTGTAGTTAAAGGAAATAACGATCCTTTAAATGAAGACAAAACCGACGGTCAAGTTGACGCATTAGCAGGTGCTACGATTACGGGTAATGGAGTTACCGCGATGATCAACGAAAGCGTTAAGCTTTATCAACCTTATTTAGAAACTTTACGAATCCAATAGATATGGGACTACTTTCAAAAAAGGATACGAAACTCGTTTTAGATCCGCTTGCTGATAACAACCCAATTACCATTCAGGTACTTGGTATTTGTTCGGCACTTGCGATTACTGC
>JAYPSS010000226.1:0-1662 GCA_038133115.1 Flavobacteriaceae bacterium
GCCTTACCTCCAACCAATTCTGTAACTGAAGAATAGGTTGGATACCCAGGGTTAGGTATCAGCACCTTATCTCCTGGATTCACAAAGGCCATGCTGATATGCATAATCCCCTCCTTAGAGCCCATGAGCGGTAGAATTTCAGTGCTCGCATTAAGACTTACTCCGTAGTGGGTTTTATAAAAATCTGCAAAACCTACTCTTAGTTCTTCTCTACCCACATAACTCTGATAACCGTGAACACCCGGCTCAGAAAGGGTATTAATTAAAGCGTCTGTCACCTCGATAGGAGGATCGAGATCTGGACTTCCAATACCCATATTGATGATTGGTTTTCCTTCAGCAATCAGGCCTTTCACCTCTTTTAGTTTTTTAGAGAAATAGTACTCTGAAACACTATTTAATCGATTCGCTTCTCTCATTACTGAACGCTCTTTAAAAGTTGATTTTCATAGGTTCCTAACACTTTGAATTCCTCTGCCATAATCGCTAAAGCTGCTGCTGCTTTCTCGAAATCGGTAATTTTTTCGAAAGTAACATCGACAAAAAAGGCATACTTCCACGGCGTTTCTACAATTGGTAACGATTGAATTTTAGTCAAATTCATTTCACAGTCACTAAGTACATTCAGTATCGTTGCAAGACTCCCTCTCTTGTGACCTGTGACAAAACGAACGGATGCCTTATTTACGGTCGCTGAGCTTGTAACGCTATTTGCTCTATTTAGCACAACAAAACGCGTAGCATTATTGGTTAAGGTTTGAATATCTGAATTAATCACCTTAAGCCCATAGAGTTCAGCCGCAACCATTGGTGCGATTGCAGCCACACCTTTCAAATGAGAAGATTGAATTCTCGCGGCAACCGATGCCGTATCATCGTCTTCAACTAGGCGAATAGATTTGTGATTTTGAAAAAACTCTGCACATTGAAGAAGTGCCATCGGATGCGATCGTACCTCTTGAATATCTTCTAAGCTACTCTCTGGCAAAGCCATCAAATTATGAGAGATACTTAAATAAAATTCTGCTGAAATTTGAAAGTCATTTTGATAGATTAGCGCGTAATTCGGTAACAGTGCTCCAGCGATTGAATTCTCAATAGCCATAATTGCATGATCAACCGCTCCACTCGCCAATTGCTCAGCTAACATAGGAAAAGAGTGGCAGTGGATTAAGCTCACTCCCTCCGGATATAATGCTTGGGCTACGATGTAATGGTTCGATCCGTCGACCCCTTGTATGGCTACTTTTTTCATAAAACGAAAAAAGTCCCGAAAAACGGGACTTTATTATATTATTACGTTAAATAACGACAAGCCCCTACCTCTCTAACTGATAATAGTTAAAGTAAGCAAAGTCGTTATAAAAGCGTGTCTTGTTCATAATAACGGCGCTAATTACAGAAAAGGTTTCATAAAAAACAAGCCTTGTCTAAAAATAATTCAAAAGAAGGGTTAAATGATTCAATTTTTAACTAACCCAAAAATGCTTTTCTCAAAGAATCCACATAATCAAGCTTCTCCCAAGTAAACAACTCAACCTCACGCGCAACCTTACCGTTGTAGGGTGATTCAAAAATCTTAACCACCTTCCTCGGTGTTCTTCCCATGTGCCCATAAGATGCTGTTTCACTGTAAATTGGGTTACGAAGCTTTAATCGTGT
>JAYPSS010000227.1:0-1582 GCA_038133115.1 Flavobacteriaceae bacterium
TCGGGCTAGACCTGACTAGCGTCGAACAGGTCTTAAAAGATACCCTGGATCGTCTGGTTTAGCTGAATCGCCTGAGAATCAGAAAGGCTTGACACAAAACTTGAGGCATTTAATAAACTCCTATATAGGTCCTGACCGGGCGCCGATTGATAGGGGGTAGGAATGCGGCTTAAAATGAGCTTGTCGTACACCGTTTTTTGATCTGTCGCTTGGGCACATAAGGCCGCAGAGGTGTGCTCGAGCAGATTACTGATGATTTGATATCCGGCAATTTCTTTTTCAATCACCTCTTCTGCTTGGTATAGGTTTTTTACACTAAGATCAATGATATCCCTTATGGCTGCACTGTGAGCGCTGTAATCAATCAAACTTTTTTCAAGTTGTCCAGATAAGATAGCCTCCTCATGATCAGCAAATAGTTGAACAGCCTCGCTCACTAGAGTGCCGATTGCTAATGCTCGTAAATAACTGATTCTATCAGCGGTGGTGGTAAGACTGCGATACTTCGCCCCATCAATTTGGTTTTTGACCAGATTAATTAGATTTTCTAAGGCATAGTCTTCAGAGATATACCCCATGTTAATAGCATCCTCAAAATCAATTAGGGTATAACAAATATCGTCAGCGGCTTCTACTAGGTAAACCAAAGGGTGGCGATGATACCCACCTTTTTCTTTTTGAAGACCCAATGGGTTGGCTATTTGAGTGTAAGATTCCCAGTTGGCTTCAAACACACCATACTTTTTATCGGCTACGTGAGTAGTTGGTTGATGAGGAATTGAGGCTTTTGGATACTTCACAAAGGCTCCTAGAGTAGCATAACTCAATCTTAAGCCTCCAGGAACACCTTCTCTACTCTCGATCAAAAGTCTTAGACCATTAGCATTGCCTTCAAATTTGACAAGGTCGGTGTATTGCCTTTCAGAGAGTTGGTCAGCATACACTTTGCCAGGCCCTTTGGAGAAGAAATTTCCGATTGCTTTCTCCCCACTGTGTCCAAATGGTGGGTTGCCGATATCATGGGCTAAGGATGCCGCTGCTACAATAGCCCCAAAATCATTGAAACGATAACCTTCTGAAATCAATTCGGGATGGCGATCGAGAATGATTTTACCGGCGAGACGTCCGATACTGCGTCCGACCACCGAGACTTCAAGACTATGAGTGAGTCGGGTATGAACGAATCCTTTTCTACTTGCCGCTTGAATAGGAAGGGGAACAACTTGGGTTTTGTCTTGTAAACTTCTAAAAGCCGAGGAGAAGATAATTCGATCATAATCTACTTCGAATCCTAGCCGTGTTTCGTCTTGATCGCTTCGTAGTCTTTTGACCGTATCCCCCTCACGTGACAAGGATAATAAGTGCTCCCAATTCATAGTCTTTCCTTTTAAGCGAATATACTTAATTCTATTCCCTTACCTTTAAGATAAAACAGACGATGCGCAATCTTTTAATGATTCTAGGGAGTGTGTTATTATTCCCAGCAAATCTATCAGCACAGGCATGGGCTAAGGATATTTTAGCTTCTTCAATAGGGTACCATGACCCTGAGGGTAAGTGGGAGCAATTTAGTGGAGCCTTT
>JAYPSS010000228.1:0-1553 GCA_038133115.1 Flavobacteriaceae bacterium
CCTATACCCCAAGTAAGAATCCTAAGTTTATTCAGATTCTAGAAGAATATTACTCCAGTCATCAACGAATAGCTAGTACGGAAGAGATTCTTCATGCTCCATTAAAGGTCGCTTTATATCATCCGGTCAGCGGTGAACACCATATCTATCCGGCAGTAAAAGGGTATGACAAGAAACTACAAGTAAAGATATCAGGAGATTACTGGGTTGATTTGTCTCATAAAGAAGCCAATAAAGGGGTGGCATTACAGAAGCTATTAGACCACTACAACATTGATCGTAGTGAAATCTTAGTTTTTGGTGACTACCTCAACGATATCGAAATGCTTCGAATGACACCGAATAGCGTGGCTATGGGGAATGCGCATCCTGAAATTAAAGCAATGGCCTCAATCGTTACTGAAAGTCATGACAATTTTGGAGTTGAAAGAGTGCTTCAAGAATTACTCAAACACTAGAAAGGCATATCGTCATCGTCATCAGAAAATACGTCTGATATCGAGGGTCGAATTTGACTAATATCATCATTCATTTTTGAGGCAAACTCAAAAGGTGAATCGTGACGATCTAGATTGTCAAACTTACCAAGTGATCCGATGAACTTCAGACGAATATTATCTAATCCCCCATTACGGTGCTTGGCGATGATCAGCTCTGCTTGACCTTCAGTAGGTGACTGCTCTTCATCATCCCATTCTTCTATTTTATAGTATTCTGGTCTATAAATAAAAGAAACAATATCGGCATCCTGCTCAATAGCTCCCGATTCACGAAGGTCAGAAAGTAATGGTCGCTTCGAGCCCCCTCTTGTTTCAACGGCACGAGATAACTGTGAAAGTGCGATAACAGGCACATTCAATTCTTTTGCAAGTGCTTTTAGGTTTCTAGAAATCGTCGAAATTTCTTGCTCTCGGTTACCTCCCTTTTGACTAGAACCCGCTGTCATCAACTGCAAATAGTCGATGAAAATTAGTTTTATATCATGTTGAGAAGCCAAACGCCTTGCCTTAGCTCTCAAATCAAAAATAGAAAGTGAAGGAGTATCGTCAATATAAAGAGGAGCCTTTTCTAAAGCCTTAACCTTAACGTTTAACTGCTCCCACTCGTGCTTTTCTAGCTTTCCTGTTCTAAGTTTCTGCGAACTCAATCCCGTTTCTGAAGAGATTAATCGAGTAATTAACTGAACTGAAGACATCTCTAGAGAGAAGAAAGCTACAGGCTGACCCGAATTCACAGCAATGTTTCGAGCCATAGACAGGGTAAGAGCTGTTTTACCCATACCCGGACGCGCCGCAATGATAATCAAATCACTCGGTTGCCATCCAGAGGTAACCGCATCTAACCGTTCAAATCCAGAAGCAATACCGCTTAAACCTTCTTTGTTCGAAATCTCTTCAATTTTCTTCTTGGCCTGAATTACCAAATCTTGAGCCGACTCGGCAGAACGCTTTAAGTTACCTTGAGTTACCTCGTAAAGTCGCGCCTCGGCCTGATCTAATAAATCAAAAACATCCTGATTATCTCCATAAGCCTCTTCAATGATTTCGGTAGAG
>JAYPSS010000229.1:0-1549 GCA_038133115.1 Flavobacteriaceae bacterium
GTTTATTCTCCTTTTTTAGCGCTAAGTTCTTTTTTGATTTGGGCTGCTTTTTCCTCAGTGATGTCGTAGTTTTTCATGATTAGGATGGCACCAATGACTCCTGCGATAGGTAGAAGCGTATAAAACATTCGCATTCCTGTAATAGACGATTCGGTTACATTTTCAGCATCGAAGCCTACTACGGATAAAAAGAATCCTCCTAAAAGCGCAGCAATACCGAATCCTAATTTTACCATCCACCAGTAAACAGCTCCAAGAACACCTTCTCTTCGCTTACCGGTATTTAGTTCATCAAGATCGCAAACGTCTGCGGTCATACTCATCATAATGGTAAATAAACTTCCGATTCCAAAAGAATGAAAGGGGAGTGCGAAGAGGAATAGATAGGGCTTACCGGGTACAAACAAGAACCAGAATAGAATGTATCCGACAACTGATATCAGCTGAGAGATGATAAAGGCTTTTTTCTTTCCGAGCTTCTTCGACATTTTAGTAACAATGGGTATGACTAAGAATGTTGTAATCAGCGCTCCTACAGAACCGTGCATCGCTGGCCAGGTACCTGCGCTTGCTGGGTCGCTGTTGAACAAGTAATGCACAATAATCAAAAAGGTATAAGCGGCGATTACATTGAATGAATTAAAAATCAAAAAGGTGGCAGATGCAATCTGTCTGAATTGCTTGATTTTAAAGGCTTCAAAGGCGGATGAGAAAATGCCACGGACACTTTTGATAATATTCATTGCCTTGATAGGTTGAAAATCGGTTCTGTCTAGGGTAGACGTAGTCTTTATAAATAATGCGGGTATAGCTGCAAAAAGAGTACAAGGAATTGCCACCCATATCGAAAGCTCTCTTACCCCTTGGTCGGCTCCTTCTGGAAACCAACTGGGGTCATATAAAACCACCCAGAACCATGGAGCTATAACCCAAGCCCATTGTCCGATAAATTGTGCGATAGCCATGATCTCTGTACGTTCATGAAAATCTTCACTAATCTCATAACCCATAGCTACATAGGGTACACTAAAGATGGTGAGCCCTAGGTAAAACACCAGTGACCAGGATAGAAAATAAATAAAGTTAAAAACCACGCCATCATCTTTGTGAATCTGCCACATGAAAATGTAAGCTAATCCCATAATGAGAGCTCCGATGAGCACGTATAATCTTCGACGTCCCCATTTTGATCGGGTATTGTCTGAGATATACCCCATGATAGGGTCTGTGATTGCATCAAATATTCTAGGTACAAATTGGATGATACCCCATAGAAGAGCAGCGAATCCTAGATCCTGTACTAATACGATGATGAAAACACCCAAGGCTGCAGGGAACATCTGGTTGGCGAGCATTCCAAAGCCAAATGCGATTTTTTGTCCCATTGAAACGCTAGATGCTCCGTTTGAATTTTGATTACTCATATAGTTAATTGTTTTGGTTTCTATCTGAAAGACTTAAAGGCCTTTTTAACGACCTCGTAAGCTTCTTTTTGCTCTCGGTCTAAAGTAACGATTCCCCAATACTCTTCATTTGCAGTAGCATCGTA
>JAYPSS010000230.1:0-1529 GCA_038133115.1 Flavobacteriaceae bacterium
TATAGTATAGTTCGTGCAGTCTAGGTTTTGGAGCAGGTAAAAAGAAGCCGTCTGGCTCGTTGTAAATACCTTCTTTGCTTCCAAAGATTCCAATCAGTTTGTCTACCTTATCGTAATAAGGTTTCACATCTTCGTAGCCAATCGGCCAATCTTCACCGATGCCATCGCGCGATTTAGATTTAAAATCTAGTGGACCGAAGCGAAGCGAAATTCGTCCCCAGTGATTGGTACGACCACCTAGCATTCTTGCCCTAAACCAGTCAAACTGTGTGCCTTCTACGTTAGTATACGGCTCGCCTTCGATGTCCCATCCTCCGTAGAGCGCATCGAAATCTCCAAAGGCACGATGTATACTTGAACCGCGTCTAGGCGATTCATAAGGCCACTTGAGTTGGGTTTGCTGTTCTGGGTTTGCAGGATCAAAATGATCTCCGGCTTCAACGACGGCTACCTTAAGGCCAGCCTCAGATAATACTTTGGTGGCCATACCGCCACCAGCACCTGAACCGACAATAATTACATCGTAAACTTTCTTTGAAGAAATGATTTCCATAGGCTAGATATTCTGTCTTTCAATGTAGTAAACTTTTCGATGATATGAAAACGATTCTCTTTAGAATCTTTAATTACATACTTCAAATTAGTTCTGTTACAAATCATTTAGAAAAGTCACTTTTAATTTGTTCAAGCTTTTCTAGGAAAGTACTCATGATTGATATAGTTCTTTTTCAAAGAAATAAATGATTAAAAGACTGACTTAATGCCAATTACAATATTTTGTTTAAGTTTTATATATTTAATATCGAATAACCAATAGTTAAAAAAAATGCTAAGCAGTTGTCCTAAATGTGATTCTAATCACATCACTAAGGCAGGTGTTATTGATGATCGTCAACGGTACAAGTGTAAAGAGAGCAATTATCACTTTACCGTTGCAAAGTCAGGAAAGTCGACAGACATTCAAATCGTTAAATGTGCCTTACAACTTTATTTAGAGGGTTTGAGCTATCGTGAGATAGAATCGCTCCTGGAGGTTTCTCATGTTAGTGTGATGAATTGGGTAAAGAAGTATAAAATACAGCGCCCTTCAGATCAAAGCCATCAGATCGACCGTCATGTTTTGGCTCATGATGACGTGGTCAAATTAGTGGAGGACAGAGGATTTCTACACGATACTAACTTGCTTATTTCTAGAATTAACGGTCATTACATGGTGTTAACTTTTTGCCCTCAATCTAAAGAGTTTGTTTAACTAATTTTTGCCTTGAACAGAAATTACGATCTATTAAAAGGTTAAACAAAAAACATTGGTGATAGTTTATAGATTGAGTATAACTATTCCGTTTAGAGTACTTTCAGTCTTCAGATAGAATATTAAATAAGAGATATTCTATATTTATAACACTTGAAATAGACGTGTTTGATCATTTCTAGACCTTAATTGATAATTTATTTGTACCGATGAAAAACCTACTTAGAATAATTTTTATTGTTAGCGTTGCTTTTCTACTATTCAAATTAATCTCTAG
>JAYPSS010000231.1:0-1522 GCA_038133115.1 Flavobacteriaceae bacterium
TCATCTTGAAGATTAGCTAGGCGATATTGATTGGCAATCGTATTGATTTGAGCTCTCTGCGCTCTTTTAATATTACGAAGACCATCAAAAATGGTATAACCCGCTGAAAGGCTAATACTTCCCGATAAAATATTACCTGCCACATTAGTTTGAGTTTGAGGGTCAAGAATTAATCCTTTACTCTCGTTTACAGATAACGAACCATTCAATCTTGGTAGAAATTGACCCAAGGCATCCAAATTTCCAAGTTCAGCCGTCTCTAGGTCCAACTCAAACTGTGCAACTGTAATATTGTTTTCTAGGGCATATTCTACGCATTCAGCCAAAGACATCTTCTTCACCTGAGCAGAAGCTCCAATACTGAAAACCGTTAAAAAAAGTAATAAATATGATCTCATAGGTTGTAGTTTAGAATTAAGAAGCACTTGTTACACTCCGCGTTCCGGGGCATCTTCCTTCTCAATCTTTATTGGCTCAGTCTTGTTCCACTGTTTTACCTTATCATCAGCAGTTAATCCATCAAGGATCTCTACGTTAATGCCATCCGAAATTCCGATGGTAATCTCTCTTCTTTCGAACTTTTGCTCACCAACTTCAACTTCAACATAAGGTAAATCAGTTGCCTTATCAAATTGTAAAAGTGCTTCAGGTAAAACCAGGATATTCTCTTTTCTTTCTAGGATTAAAGATGCGTTTGCACTGTATCCCGCTCTAACTGTAAAATCATCTTCAATGACAACGTCTCCTTCAATCTTAAATTTAACCGCACCAGACTCCTCTTGTCCTTTTGGAGCAATGAAGCGAAGTCTAGCATCAAATTCTTTATCTACAATAGCTCCTAAACTAACCTTTAAGGGCATACCAACTTTAAGCTTACCTACCTCTCCTTCATCAACTTTACCTTCAAAAACCATTTTGGTTAGGTCAGCTACAGTGGCAATCGTGGTACCAGCGTTAAACGAGTTGGATTGAATAACCTGATCTCCTTTTTCGACTGGAATTTCAAGAATAGTCCCCGTCGTTGTCGCTCTAATATTGGTATTTGCAGAAGAAGAGCCTCCTACAGAACCTTCCTTAATAATTTGATAATCGGCCTCAGCATTTTTTAAGTCTTGAGTTGCTTGATCAAAAGCTAGCTTCAGATTATTGTAATCTTGATTCGAAATAACACCGCGCTCAAAAAGAGCTTCGTTTCTTTCAAACTCGAGCTTAGCGTTGTTCAATCTTAGTTCGGCGTTTTTCACTCGTCCTTGAGCAGCAAAGAGTGATTGCTCATTAGGAACTACCTTAATAACAGCAATTAAATCACCGATCTGAACAAAGTCTCCTTCTTTTTTAACGAGCTCATCGATAATTCCTTGAATTTGAGGCTTGATTTCAACTTCATCCTCAGGAACTACGGTACCTGTCGCTACGGTCTTTTGCTCGATATCACCGTAAAAGGGCTGGAAAGACTCATAGGTAATCGCACCCTTGCTATTCGATTTTACAAAGAATGCGGCTGCCCAAAGACCTCCTAAGG
>JAYPSS010000232.1:0-1504 GCA_038133115.1 Flavobacteriaceae bacterium
GAAAGAATAGGAAGAACCTCGAGTAATTCCTTAGCATCTGAAAGCGTCAAAAAGTCAGCCTCCTCGGCTCTCTCCTTTGATACCTCTTCGTGAGCCCATGTAGTGTGAAACGGGATATGTATGGCCTGCGCCCCGATTTCAATAAGTGGGAGTACATCAGACTTTAAGCTATTTCCGATCATCAGAAATTCAGAAGTTTTAATCTGTAAATGATCGAGTAAATGCTTGTATTTCTCTGGGGTTTTATCGCTCATCACCTCCACATGGTGAAAGTATTCACTGAGTCCTGAAGCTTCTAATTTTCGTTCTTGATCGAGTAAATCTCCTTTGGTAAGCACAATCAAGCGATATTTTTTCGATAATTTTTCAAGTACTTCTTTGATATGAGGAAGCAGTTCAACCGGATGCGCAATCATTTCCTTTCCCATCACGAGAATTTCTTGCAAAACCTGAGGCGAGACCGCTCCATTAGAAAGTTCTAAGGCTAATTCAATCATAGACAACATAAAGCCCTTGATACCATATCCGTAAACCGGGAGGTTCTGCATCTCTTTTTTAAAAAGCTCCTGATCTATTTTATTCTTAGTTTCAAAACGCTCTAATAAAGAGGCAAAACGCTCTTCTGTATCTCGAAAATAGGTTTCGTTGACCCAAAGCGTATCGTCTGCATCAAATGCGATAGTTTTTATTTGATCAAAATTCATGAATTCAAGGTCTTGAAATTTGCAATAGCGTCCTCTAAATCAGCTCTGGTATCGATGCCAGGCGCATCCACAGAGGTTTCGATCATCTGAAGTCGTTTACCGTGCTCTAAGTAACGAATAGCTTCGATTTTTTCAGCCCGCTCTAACGGCCCCATAATTAACTTGGGAAATGCTAAGAGTGCCGATCTTCTAAAGGCGTATACCCCTTTGTGTTTATAACAACGCGCGCCAGGGCCAGGATCTCGATGAAATGGAATCGCTGAACGAGAAAAATAGAGTGCCTTACCGGTGAGATCGGTAACCACTTTAACCACATTGGGGTTGTTAATCGCTGTCTGATCTGTTATTGCTACCATCAAGGAGGCTAAGTCAATAAGTTGCTGGTGATCTTCTCTAAAGCAATCAATGAGAGCCCTTAACGATTCACTCTCTATAAAAGGCTCATCACCCTGAACATTGATAATGATGTCGGCCTGAATACTTTCAGCTGCCTCTGCAATTCGATCGCTTCCCGTCTCATGATCTTTTTGGCTGAGAATCGTTAGCACGCCGTGTCCCTCAGTGAGCGTGGCAATTTTCTTACTATCGGTAACTACTATCACTTCGTCAAAAAGTCCTGTTGCCTTAACAGCCTCATAGGTGCGTAAAATGACCGGTAAGCCACATAGGTCTAAAATCATTTTTTCGGGAAGCCTAGAAGAAGCCAGGCGAGCCGGTATCATTGCGACTACTTTCATAGGGGATAATTATTCATTAAAATAACGATTTTCAAAACCGATCAAAAATAGTTTTTCAGTGGC